>NZ_CP039934.1:699264-1006028 GCF_009792295.1 Myroides fluvii
AATTTATTGTTAAACATTACTATTGAACTTGAATTGTAATAGGTAATGTAAACTGTGATCGAACTGTTTTCCCGTTTTGTACGGCTGGTTTCCACTTCGGCATGTTATTCAACACGCGTACTGCTTCTTTTCCAGCTCCGTAACCTGGGTCACGTACAACTTTGATATCAGTTAAAGATCCGTCTTTTTCAACGATAAACATAACGATAACACGGATAGATTTCACACCTGAATCGATGTCTGGGGTTCTGAAACGTTGAATAAATTGCTTATTAAACGCTTGCATACCTCCAGGGTATTCAGCTGGTACTTGTACAGCGATGAAAACTTCGTTTCCATCTCCGTCACCACCTGAACCAGTTCCTTTGTCCGCTTCTCCTGTTTTTTCTTTAATCTTGATTTCCCCTTTGTCCTTATCACCTTTCATATCCTTTGTTCCTACGTCAGCTGATTCCAGCTCTTTTTGAGAAACAATCTCTTCCTTCACTTCCTCTTTCTTAGCAATTTCGGGTTCAGTAAACTTTTTAGTATCGTTTATTGACTTAACCTCATCTGCTGGTGGAGGTGGTGGAGGTGGTGGTACATCCTCTGGTGGTGGAGGTGGTGGTGGGATATCCTCAGGCAAATTTAAATTTTCCATCTCGATAACCTTATCCAACTTATCCACCTTATTATTTCCAAAAGTTCCTTTTGCCATATCGATTAACATGGGTGAAACCAATGCTAAACCGAACAAAGCAATACCTGAGAACAATGCTACAGTTGTTACTTTTGGGTTTTCAGATCGCAATTGATATGCTCCGTAAGACTTGTTACGTCCTTCGAAGATAATATCAACCCAATCCTTTTTAAAGATATTTAATTTTGACATAATTTCTTAATTTCTCAGAACGTTAACTACTTCTCACCTAATATTTCTAAATCTTCAGGCGTGATATCTACTAATGCATATGATTTAATACCTGAGATAGCCATCTCATCTAAAATATCAACTAAATTGCGATAAGTAGCTTTTTCACTAGCTCTGATGATCACGATCAATCCTTTGTCTGCTTCTCTCGAGTAAGCAATCGCTTGTTTGTCTTTCTCTAACAATACTTGACGAATACCAGCTTTGCCATACGTTTGATCTGTAGGTCCTTCTATTGGGTTGTTTACCATACCCATATACCATTTTACTTTATTGTCTCCGCCAATTAGTATCGTCATTGTACGGTTCTCATCTACCTTAGTCTTCTGGTCTTCAATATCAAGCTCTGCTTGTTTATCAGGCATCGCAAGATTCATAGACTGAGGCTTGTTCATAGATGTTGTCAACATAAAGAACGTAATCAATAAGAACGCTAAATCCACCATCGCAGTTAAATCTACTCCGGCATTTTGTTTCTTACTTCTTACTTTTTTATCCTTATTGCCTCCGCCGCCTGTATTTAATTCAGCCATTTACAGTTTAATTTTTTAATGATTAAAAATCTTCGTTTCTAAGCCCTGTAACTAGGAAGAATTTATTTACACGTTGTTCTTGCAAGATATCGATAACTTTTTTCACTGCAGGGTAGTTTGCTTCCGCATCTCCCTTAATTGCAACGTCTAAAACTTTGTTATTTCTCTCTTTTGCCACTGTACGTGCCATCTCAACCCAATCTTTTAATTGATTGTTCAACGAGTCAGTTGGAACACCTGGTTGGTCTGCTCCAATTTTATTTCTAACATCGGCTGGTTGATTTAAAAATTTCTTCAATTCGTTAATAGGAGTTCCGATACCTTCAGTATAAGCAAATACTTGCTTCTCTTCATCATTAAACTCAATCTGATAACGACTACCCATTTTTTCAAGTGTAGCAATACGATCTTCTTTTCCCAAAACTCCGAAGAAAACCTTTTCTTTACCTGGCTCTCCTCCAATTGTAACTGTTGCTAAGTTACTTTCTGGCAACTTCGTTTGAACGGTTGAATTTGGTGTATCTACTGGTAATGGCTCCGGAAGCTTTGCTGTCGATGTTAATACGAAGAAAGTTAAGAGTAAGAATGACACGTCACACATTGCGGTCATATCTACGCTCATACTCTTCTTTTTCATTTTACCTTTAGCCATTGATAAATCTTTTTAACTCCTATATTTCTCAATATAAGATAATTAATACTTATTCTAAAATTATTTTACTAATCCTTTGAATCTTCTGTATGCTTGAGTAATAGCAAATCCAGCTTCATCAATTGAATAAGTTAATCTATCAATTTTTGTAGTAAATGAGTTATACATTACAATCGCTAATGTAGAAGTACCAATACCTGTTGCAGTACAAACTAATGCTTCAGAAATACCTGTTGCTAATGCAGCTGAGTCAGGAGTACCAGAAGTTGCTAAAGCAGAGAACGCTTTAATCATCCCTGTTACTGTACCTAATAATCCACATAATGTACCAATAGATACTAATGTAGCCAATACAATCATGTTTTTCTCTAACATTGGCATCTCAAGCGTTGTAGCTTCTTCGATTTCTTTTTGGATTGCTTCAGTAGCTTCTTCGCTATTGTATCCTTCTTTTTTCATTTGTTGATACTTAACTAAACCAGCTCTAACAACGTTAGCTACTGATCCTTTTTGAGTATCACACGCTTCCATAGCTTCTTCGATTCTTCCTTCATTGATAGAAACTTGGATTTCTTTAACGAACTTCCCAACATCTCCTTTTCCAGAAGCTTTAGAGATTACTAAAAATCTCTCGATTGAGAAAACAATTGTCATAGTTAATAAACCAATTAACACAGCAACAACAGGACCTCCTTTATACACCATTCCCATAAAGTTACCTGGTAGTGGATGTCCAGCTGGATCACCATTCTCAAAGTTTGCTGGGTTACCCATAATGAATTCCCAAATAAGGTAACCAAATACAATACATAAAACTACTGCTAATGATGCAAATAATCTACTTGCTCCTGAGCTTGACCCTACTTTTTCAACTGATTCGTTTGATACGTTTGTCATCTTTTTAAAATTTAATTCTTTTTTTCAATTATTACTTATTACTTTTTTACTTTTTTAAAGTCATCAGTGTCGCAAATTTATGTTTTTAGATGAAATAAAAAAATTAAAATCTATTTTTTTAAAATAAGCTAACCTTGACTTAACATAAGACTTTTTTATACTTACCTTAACTTTTAAAAAATAGTAAGCAGTGGTAAAGATAATAAGTCTAAATGAATTTTACTATCTTTATTTCATCAACACAGATACATTTAACATTTGATAATTATAACATTTATTCACATAAACTTGTGTATTTGACTCAAAATCATCTTTAATTATATAAAATATACAACATGAGCCTAGCGAATTTTAAAACTGACATCATTAATGGCTATAGTCATAAAAGTGATTTTATTGCGATTGGCTGCGCAAATCTAGATCAAAAAATTGTTGCAGATGCTTTTATTAATCTTCCATTAAAAACGTTAAATCGCCATGGATTAATAGCAGGAGCAACAGGAACAGGAAAGACAAAAACCATACAGGTACTATCCGAACAGCTATCTGCAAAGGGGATTCCCGTTCTTATGATGGATATTAAAGGAGACTTTAGCGGTATCGCAGAGCCAGGCGTGCTCAATGACTTTATTCAAAATCGCCACGAACAAATGAATTTGCCTTTTGCTCCTAGTGGTTTTCCCGTTGAATTACTGACGCTTTCACAGCAAAACGGGGTACGATTGCGCGCTACAATAGCTGAATTTGGTCCAATATTGCTCAGCCGAATACTTGAACTCAACGATACACAAGCTGGAATTATCGCTTTGCTCTTCAAGTTTGCAGCAGATCACAACCTAGAATTAGTTGATTTACGCGATTTTAAAAAGCTTTTACAGTACTTAACCAACGAAGGAAAGGGTGAAATTGAAAATGAATACGGGCGAATTTCCCCTGCTTCCACGAATGCCATCCTCAGAAAGGTAATCGAATTAGAGCAACAAGGTGCTGATTTGTTCTTTGGTCAGCCGTCTTTTGATGTATTAGATTTGATGCGGTACGATGAAAAAGGAAGGGGATACATCAATATTTTGCGTTTAACCGACATTCAAGACAAGCCCAAACTGTTTTCTACATTTATGTTGAACCTGCTAACACAGATTTACAATAAGATGCCTGAACAAGGGGACAGTGGACAACCCGAATTAGTTTTATTTATAGATGAAGCGCACCTTATCTTCAATGAAGCGAGCAAAGCCTTATTAAATCAAATTGAAACAATTGTTAAGTTAATTCGCTCTAAAGGGATTGGTATTTACTTCATCACTCAAAATCCAACCGACATTCCCAATGGCGTATTGGCACAGCTGGGATTAAAAATCCAACATGCGCTTCGAGCGTTTACTGAAAAAGACAGAAAAGCCATCAAAGCAGCTTCCGAAAACTTCCCTTCTACTGCTTATTACACAACCAACGAGATCATTACTCAACTAGGGACTGGGGAGGCATTGGTAACAGCTTTAAACGAAAAGGGAATTCCCACTCCTTTAGTTGTTTGTACAATGCGCGCTCCGATGAGTCGTATGGATGTATTGACAGCAGGTGAAATCAAGCAGATCACAGATCAATCTAAACTCGTGCAGCGATACAATCAAACGGTAGCGGTTGAAAGCGCCTATGAAATTTTAGAAAAGCGATCAACAGCACTAAATGAACAAGCCGAGGCCACAACGACAAAAACAACGTCATCTGCTAAAAAGGAAGACAACACCGTAGCCAAGAGTATATTAAAAGTGGTTACAAGTGCCACCTTTATAAAAGGCGCATTTAGCTTACTCAATAAGGTAATGGGAGGTTCAACTAATTCCTCCCGATCAACCAAAAAACGAAAATAGAGGATTAAGATCCTCTATTTTCGTTTATCAACTGTTTTAATTTTTCTTCAATTTCACTGCTATCCCAGCGTGTTTCGATTTCATTCATCGCCATAATCACATCCATAATTGCTGCTTGTTGGTCTCCAATGGCTAAAGCCTCTTGGTAGCTTCCTTGACTAAAGGTTACACGATCATATAAAGGCAACCACAAATCAGGATATTTTTTAGCAAACTTACTCTCTATTTTCTTGCGCAGCAAAAACAAGGGGTTTGCCGTGAGTTCACTCATTTCTCTAAAGTTGCGATACGACAATTCTGCAATAGCATCGGCATTCACTTTGCGAGAATGTTGATACGCATCCAACGCATCCGTCCAATTCGCATCATGTTCTAGTAAACAATCCAATAAAACATCCACATCTTCTAAGCCTGCATTGAGCCCTTGTCCATAAAATGGAACTACAGCATGAGCGGCATCTCCTATCAAGGCTACTTTATCCTTGTATACCCACGGAAAACACCTGGTGGTAACAAGTGAATTTACGGGGTTGTTTCGATATAATTTCAACAAATCCGGCATTAACTGCAATGCATCAGGAAAATAGGTTTTAAAAAAGTGTTGAATCGCTTCATCAGATTGAATTGCTTCAAAAGAGACCTTACCTTCATAAGGCATAAAAAGAGTACAAGTAAAAGAGCCATCCATATTAGGTAGTGCAATTAGCATAAAATCTTTTCTCGGCCAAATATGAAACGAATTTTCATCTATAGGAAAAACGCCTTTTTCTTTGGCAGGAATGACAAGTTCTTTATACGCAATGGGCAAATATGCTTGTTGGTATTCGAATCTACTGCGTCTTTGCAAGCGGCTTCTCACTTTTGAATAGGCTCCATCTGCACCGAAAATTACATCGTGTTGAATCGCCTTCCATTCTTCATGCTCGTATTCACTTGTATAAAGCATACCTGTTTTGACATCAAGACTCCAAATTGGCGTATTAAAAACAAATTGCACCCCTACTTCTTCTGCCCATTCCACGAGTTTTTTATTCAAACCTCCACGTGAAACGGCCCAAATTGCTTCTCCATGGATTCCATAGGGTTGTTTTTCTTCTTTATCAACATGGTGAATCGCGCGTTGATACATTGGAATTCCAAACTGTCGAACCTTGTCTTCTAATCCAACGCGTTTCAACATCTTCCATCCGCGTTCGGAAAGCGCTAAATTAATCGAGCGTCCTGAAAAATCAATGGTGCGAATATCATCTCCTTTTTCATAAACAAAAACCTGATGTCCCTGTTGTTTTAATGCAATAGCCAACACAGTTCCTACCAATCCACTTCCTACAATTGCAATACTTTTCCCCATATTCCTTTTCAATATTTGAATCTTTAAAATAATTACCTAATTAATATTTGAATAGTGTTTTTAGCTCTACGTATTATCGACTACTTTTAATCCACACTCTTAACAGCAATGAAACATTTAATTTGGATTATCGTGATTTTACTGACTGGTTGTTGGTACATCTGTCAGTTTATCTTTTATTTTGATGGTTTATTTGTCTATAGTATGTTGACATTAGCCATCATTTTAACCTTAGTCAATTTCTTTCTCAAGGAAAATCAAAAAAAATAATCCCTTTTAAAAGGGATTATTTTTTTATTTCTCAAATGTTAATTCCTTTCCTACTGCTAATCCTTGTGATTTTGCGAATGCTCCACACATATGAAATAAGAGTCTCGCTCCTACGTTTCCATCCCAATCATCTTCTCCTGGTGCAACTTCTACCAAATCCATTCCAATAATTTCCTTATTGGTTTCTGAAAGTCTAGTGATTAAATAAGTTGCTTGCTCAAAAGTCAATCCTCCTGGCACGGGTGTGCCTGTATTTGGACAATACCAAGGCAATAAAGCATCAATATCAAAACTGATGACCACTTTTTGCGGCAAAGAAGCGATAATTTGATCACATTTCACTTGCCAGCTCATGCCTTCAAATTCGTCTTTTTTCAAATCTACATCGGTGTGTACCAATACTCGACCTGAAGTTTTTACCACGTCTACTTCTTGTTCACAGAAATCGCGAATTCCCACTTGAACAATTTTTTGCACTTGAGGCAATTTCAACGTATTAAACATAATAGAAGCGTGAGAATACGTAAATCCTTCATATGCATCTCTTAGATCCATGTGTGCATCAAAGTGCAAAATACCAAAAGAATCATGGTGTTTCGCTACTGCATTATAGTATCCAAAAGGGGTACTGTGATCTCCTCCTAATAAAACTACGCGTTTTCCTTTGCTCATCCAATCCGCAACCTTGGCTTCCACTTCTTTGTGTAAAGTTTCACACACTTGGTTGATGGTATTCAAGCTCTCTTGTAAAGCAGGATGATCTGCTAGATCTTCTCCATTTTCTAGGGCCTCAATAATCGGTTGAGCCAACGTTTTATACGTGGCACTTTGTTCTTGCCAATGCGCAGGTGCTTCATCAAAATAGATTCCCAACTTCCACAATTCAGGGTAATTTTGATGTAACAAATCTACTTGGTATGAAGCTTCTAAAATTGCTTCTGGTCCTTCTGATGCTCCTGCGCCATAACTTACGGTTACTTCCCAAGGAACGGGAACTACAATAATTTCACTTTCTTCTGCTGTAAAAGGCAAACCATAGATTGTTGCATCAGCTAACCCTGGTTGAGACGGATCAAAAGTCTCTATTTTTTGTTGCTTTGTTGACATATATTAAGCTGTTATTTTTCGCTGCAAATTTAGGAATTAAATCACTGTTGTACTATCAAAATTATTTTTGGCTTAGAATCCCTTCTTTTAAGATTTGCCCAAATTGGTACATATCTTCAAAGCTAGTATACAAAGGCACTGGCGCTAAACGGATCACGTTTGGCTCTCTCCAATCGACAATAACACCCGCTTCCATTAAGTAAGTAAACAGGGCACGTCCTTCTCCATGCAATAAAATAGACAATTGACTTGCACGTTCCTCTTGCGCCATTGGAGTAATAATCTCAAAACTACCTCCTACTTCAGCACCAATAGCATTGATAATAAATGCTAAATAAGCGGTGATTACATTTCTTTTCTCGATTAATTTATCCATTCCCACTTCGGCAAATAGCTCTACTGAAGCTAAATAGGGTGCCAAAGACAAGATCGGTAAGTTACTGATTTGCCATCCGTGCGCATTTTCAATTGGATCGTAATTCGGCTCCATCAAAAAGCGTCTTTCTTTGTTGTGTCCCCACCATCCTCCAAGGCGAACTAGATCCTTATTTGCGTGATGTTTCTCGTGAATAAAACACCCAGAAGCATTTCCAGGCCCTGAATTCATGTATTTATAACTACACCAAGCCGCAAAATCTGCATCCCAGTTATGTAATTCTAAATTGATATTTCCGGCAGCATGGGCTAAATCCCATCCTACATAAGCCCCTTGTTCATGTGCTTTTGCTGTGATGGTTTTCATATCCAATACTTGTCCCGTATAATAATTCAAACCTCCCATTAACACTAAAGCTAACTCATCTCCTACTTCTTCAATCTTCGCTAAAATGTCTTCCAATCTAAAGTTGTGTTCACCGGGTCTGCGCTTTACCTCAACAATGATATCTTTTGGATCTAATCCGTGCCACTTTACTTGTGTTTGAATTAAATATTGATCACTAGGAAAGGCTTTTTCTTCACATAAAATCTTCACGCGTTTTCCTGAAGGCTTGTAAAAGGTAGCCATTAATAGGTGCAAGTTTACTGTTAGGGTATTCATCACCGTAACCTCAGAAGCCTTTGCTCCCACAATTTTACTCAAGGGCTCGCTAAATCTTTCGTGGTAATCCCACCACGGTTTATCTGCATAAAAATGTCCTTCTACTGCTAACTCCGCCCAATCTGTCATCACTTCATTTACGTATTCTACCGCTCTTTTAGGTTGAAGTCCTAGCGAATTACCCGTAAAATAAATCACTTGCTTTCCATTTACTTTAGGAAAGTTAAATTCACTTCTATAGCTTGACAAGGTATCTTTCGCATCAAGACTTTGAGCAAAAGCTAACGTATTCTCAAATTTCATGTTTTATAATTTTGGTTTTTGTAAAAGTAGAATTTTTATCAATATTTTTACTGTTTTCTACATATAAAAAATCCCTTGCTGGGATAGGCAAGGGATTTTTTATTGATATCTTATTTCTAGTTGATCTTACAAAATCAACATTGCATCTCCGTAAGAATAGAATTTATATCCTTCTTCCACTGCTTCTTTGTAGGCTTTCATCATTAAATCATGTCCACAGAAAGCAGAAATCATCATTAATAAAGTAGATTTCGGCATGTGGAAATTGGTAATCATACAATCCGCGATACTAAAATCATAAGGAGGGAAGATGAATTTATTGGTCCATCCACTATATGGATTTAGCGTTTGACTAGAAGAAACCGAACTTTCTAATGCTCTCATACAAGTTGTACCCACAGCACATACTCTGTGTTTCAGGTCTTTTGCTTCATTGACAACATCACAAGCTTCTTGAGACACAACGAATTCTTCAGAGTCCATTTTGTGTTTTGACAAATCTTCTACTTCTACTGGATTGAATGTTCCTAATCCAATGTGAAGTGTAATTTCAGCAAATTTAATTCCGTTAATTTCTAAACGCTTCATCAAGTGTTTAGAAAAGTGCAAACCAGCAGTTGGTGCAGCTACAGCTCCTTCTTCTTTAGCATAAATCGTTTGATAACGCTCTGCATCTTCTGGAACTACTTCTCTGTTGATGTATTTTGGAATCGGTGTTTCGCCTAACTCTTGTAATTTAGTTCTGAATTCTTCATAAGAACCGTCGTACAAAAAGCGCAACGTTCTACCTCTAGATGTAGTATTGTCAATTACCTCAGCAACTAATGAATCGTCTTCTCCAAAGTATAATTTATTTCCAATTCGAATCTTACGCGCTGGATCTACTAATACATCCCACAAACGTTGTTCTTCGTTCAATTCGCGCAATAAGAAAACTTCGATTCTAGCACCTGTTTTTTCTTTATTCCCATAAAGACGTGCAGGAAATACTTTCGTATTGTTTAACACCATGACATCCCCTTCTCCAAAATAATCTACAACATCTTTGAATAATTTATGCTCGATAGAACCCGTTTTACGGTCAATAACCATTAGACGAGCCTCATCTCTATTCTCAGCTGGAAACTCTGCCAATAATGTTTCAGGCAAATCAAAATTAAAGTTTGATAACTTCATTGAAAACAATTTTAATTAGTTCAATAAAAAGAAGTCAATTCTTTTTAAGTTTTACAAATATACAACCTTGAGATAGGCGTTGTCAAGTTTTTAGCACTATTTTTTTATATCTAACTTAATTTCAACAGCTTGAACACCTGTTTTTTTCAAGTCCTCCCAAAAAGAAGGATAGGACTTATTCACAACTTCAGCCTCATTCACAAGGAGGTCCATTTGCACGACAAGTGGTGCAAACGCCATGGCCATGCGGTGATCTTGATACGTATCGATCACGGGGATTGCAGTCATTTGAATTCGATCTGAAGACAAATGCAAACTCGTTGCGGTAACATGGAGATGCCCTCCTAATTTAGCCAATTCATTTTGCATCGCGACTAAACGGTCTGTTTCCTTAATCTTCAGTGTATGCAATCCTGTTATATGACAAGCTATCCCCAATCCAAAACAAGTAACCACTACCGTTTGTGCTATATCAGGTGTAGCTGTAAAATCCGCTTCAAAAAGTCCATCTACCTCTTTTACTTTAGTTAATTGCAAATAATCTTCTGCTTCAAACACGGTTTCCACTCCTAATCTGGCATAAATAGCAACCAATTGTGAATCTCCTTGTAAGCTAACTTGCTTGTATTTTCCAAGGCGCAGGGTGGTACCAAGAGGAGACAAAGCGACAAGTGAATAATAATAAGAGGCGGAGGACCAATCCGCTTCAACAGTAAAATGAGTTTGTTTTATTTTAACAGGAGGTCGAACGGTAATTGTTTGCCCTTCAAAAGACGTTGCTGCTCCTAATGCTCGAAGTAGAGACAATGTCATTTCGATATAGGGTCTCGACGTAATTTCTCCTAGCAAATCAAGCGTTACTCCATTTTTCAACTGTGCCCCAACTAACAGCAAAGCAGAAATATACTGGCTGCTGATCCCCGCAGGGATTGAAATACTTCCTCCAACAGCTTGTATTCCTTTGATTTTCAAAGGAGGAAACCCTTCTTTCTCTATATACGCAATCTCTGCGCCTAAGTCGCGCAACGCATCAACTAAAATTGCAATAGGACGGTTGTGCATGCGTTCACTACCCTCCAAAACTATGGTTTGATCCTGACACAACGCAAAATAAGCAGTCAAAAAACGCATCGCCGTTCCGGCATGATGAACGTTTACTGTTCCTTGAGTTGTTAGTAAACCTTTTTGCATGGCCACCACATCATCGGAATCTGCTAAATTTTCAATCGCTAATTGCGGAATTATTTTTTGCAACAACAACAAGCGATTACTTTCGGATTTACTTCCTGAAATAACAACCGTTTGTCCGGATTCTAAGGGTGATTTTTGTAAGTGAACCTGCATGATTTAATTGTTATTTCAATTTCTCGTTGTTGTGATGGCGATCGTGATCTCTTTTGGTTTTGACATCCATTTTCTTGTCAAATGCCTCTTGTAGATTAACCCCGGTTTGGTTAGCTAAACACAAAACAACAAAAACTACATCGGCTAATTCTTCACCTAAGTCTTTGTTTTTATCACTTTCTTTTTCCGATTGCTCTCCATAACGACGAGCGATAATTCGAGCAACTTCTCCAACCTCTTCGGTCAATTGAGCCATATTGGTTAGCTCGTTAAAATAGCGTACACCGTGTTCTTTAATCCAAGTATCTACAGCTAATTGTGCGTCTTTAATATTCATTTGATTCTACTTTACTTTTTTTTAAACAATCTGTTTTTTACCCATTTTTCATAAACAACCATCAACACGATGAAAATCACGTAGCGAATCGCTACATTCTGCATACACAGTGGATCTCCCTTTAAGGCACATACAAAATCCGTGGCAATAAACCACGAAAACAAAATATAGATAACCGTAAATAGGCTAAATTTAATCAAGGTAGTTTTCATTATTCTTTATTTTGAGAGTCTATACAAATGGTTACAGGTCCATCATTGAGTAAAGCTACCTTCATAGCTGCACCAAATTTTCCCGTTTGTACCTTTTTATTTAAATCACGCTCAACTTGAGCTATAAAAGCTTCATACATCGGAATAGCAAAATCGGGTTTTGCCGCTCTTATGTACGAAGGGCGATTGCCTTTTTTTGTGGAAGCATGTAAGGTAAACTGGCTCACCACTAATACGTCGCCTTCAACATCGAGAACCGATTTATTCATGACACCTTGTTCATCCTCAAAGATGCGCAAATTCACCAGCTTACCCGAAAGCCATTCGATATCTTGTTGCGTGTCTACCTCTTCTATTCCGACTAATACCAATAGTCCCATGTCAATACGACCTATTGTTGTTCCTTCTACTGTAACAGAGGCTTCTGTTACTCGTTGTATGACTATTCTCAATTCCTATTATTTTCTAATTCGTTTCTTTTTTCAAGCAGGATAAATTCGTTCATTTTGCTGTCGACTTCCTGGTAGAAGGATTGCAATTCGCTATAATATTCTTTCACAATAATGGGGTTTGTCACGCGTAATGTATAGCCAATTTGCACTTGATTTGACTCTACTTCCTTTACCTCATATGTCATATTCATCCCTGTTAATTTATTTGTCAAAACGCCACTTGCCGCTAATTGCTTCACTTTATAGCCCGTTGGCAATTGAATATTCACTTTATAGATATCCATAAAAGGATATACAAAATCAATATCGGATTGTCTGGTTTCACGAACAAATGGATTTGCTTTATCGCGATAGAACTCCATCGGATTAAATTTCATGATTTCCCCATCTTCCTCTAGAGTGGCAAAGTTAAACTTTCGCAAGTGAAAAGCCACTTCAACTTCTCCAGGTTTTGTCGTTATTTTTCCATCGCTTAAGAATAATTGTGGGCTACGAGCTTCAATATCACTTCTACTTCTATTTAATGGGCTTTCGCCATATCTTTCTTGGAATGCCAACGCTTCGTAACGCATTAATGTGCTATTCAACTGCCCTACTGCCTGTCCTGATTCGTCCAGTTGTAAAACAAAATCTTCTTGTCGGAAAGACAGTTGTTTAGGCGTTAAATCTACTTTACTGACTGCATATTTAGCTGTAATCAGCCATCCCTCACCATTTAAATCCTCAAAAGGAAGTATATTTAATACAGTATTAGGTAGCGTTGCATCGACAACATAAAACGTATCTTCGAGTTTTAGTCCCACGATGGTGTGATTGATAAAACGAGTGAACAACAAGGGAGCTTTGCCATTTGATTGCGTACTCAGTACAAGGGGTTCTGCGTGAATTCCAACCGCTCCAAGTGCTCCAATCAACGCTAAGTTAATATCCGCCCCATTTCCTTCTCCTTGTTTCATCGCCCGCTTTACGCCCTTTTCTGCTTGATAACCATACTGTTTATTCCACTTGATTTTATCCTGAACAAAAGCAATCATCTGCTCCGCTTTTTCACGTTCACTCCCCTGTATTACAGGAAATTCTTTCAGTACTTTTATCCAATATGCATCTAGCTCTAGCTCACTGCCAAAATTTCTGCTTTTGTAAATTTCTTTTGCTACTGCAGCTGGCTCATGCGGAATTACCACAGAGGGACTCATGGGATATTGAAACTGAATTAAATCAAAGCGGATCCCACTGATGTTATTTTGAACATTATTCGCGAAAGGCTCGTATTGGAAAGCAGGAATATTGATGGCACTAAACTGAAGAATAGCCTCTTTGAATCGATACGAAGTTCCCCATTTTGATGAAGATAAATTTCGCGCATCTTGGGTAACCTCTTTGGTTTCATTTAGACGTAAATTTCCCGTCTTTGAAATAAAATAGGTCAAGTTCTCTGGTATTCGAACCGTATAGTTGCTTTTGAGTTTGGGTATATCTTCTTGAAAATACCACGTTGGAATCACGTCGATATTGTCTATGGTTTTGGTATAACTATATTCAATGCGATCACCTGCTCGAATATCGTTGACTTTGATCTCTTTGAGATAAAACTCTTGCTCCACTTTTGTGTTAGTCGCCTCCTCAATAGCCAGAACCTCTTCTCTTCCGTTGACTGAACGATAGATTTTATAATATTCAATAACGACCGTTTCTTTGGCATATCGCCCAGAATAAAAAGGAATTTGTAAACTCGCATGACTAATTCCTTCCGCTGTTTGAATCAGAATACTGCGCTTTACTTTTTGATTAATCTTAAAACCACTTTCTTCACTAAACTCGTAGTCAACTATTCCTTCTTCGTTCAGCACCACAGCAACAGCTTGTTCTTGTATCGCAGTAGGAGTAGTTTGTCGTACATCCTTTTCTTTTGGACTTGCATACAACGGTTGTTTCGCCCAAACCATGCAACCTAAAATACCAAAGGCAACTAATGCAATCTTGTTCTTCATTTAAATGGCTTTACTATTATTCATTTTCAAAAATACAAAACTAGTTCTGTTTATGTTGTTATTTTGAAGAGGATTTACACTCAGCTCAAGACGTCCATTTCTTCCCTCTCAAAAAAAGAAAAAGAAAAAGAAAGCCATACCGTTCTGGTTGTATGATTACACATAAAAAACAAGGAACTTCTATTTCATATACAATTCGAATAAGCCTATTTATTTTAACAATTAGTTAACTAAAAACCCCCTGCTTTTACTCTAATTTCACTCCATCACTTGAAATAAAAAAATAAATTTAAAGCAAAAAAACACATTGTTACTTGCTAAAAAACACATGTATCACAACTAATTCAGTAAAAAAATTAAATAGTCTGCAATTTGGCTGTTTTATTTGATTGCGCTTTAAGTAACATTCTATTTAGAGGTGTATTTACGATTAATTGCCGGCATTAATCCCCTGATCCAGTAAATAAAAATAGCCTATACTATTTCTTTATTTTCTTCAACTAAGCATAACATATAAAACATTATTTCTTTTAAAGTGATTTTATACTGTCCTTGTGTTAGGCGTAATTAGCATTAATTAATTTACTCAATCCGAAAGGGTTGACTTAATATTTACAAACATGAAAAAGTTATATATAATCATCTTCAGTGTACTTACACTCTTTGCCTCTTGCAATTCCGATCAGCCTCAGACAACAGCAGGCGACTCCCAAAATACAGAAAGTAGTATTTACGAACGCATCACAGCGACCTATCTGCAAAAACAGCAAGAACAACCAAGCCTAGCTAAGGCTAGTTTTTGGAATTGGCTCAAGAACATCGCGGCAGCTGATGCAAAGGCGGTTGCAGTCTACGTAGCCAAACACGGCACAAATAGCGATTGGAAGGAAGCCTTGCTTGCTGGCGCTACAGCCTCTGCAATAGAGGCATTATCTGGAGATAATTCAAAAAAGGTGGTGCAAGATGCTACAGGTTTAAAACCTTACCAAACCTTAGTTTTATCGGATATTCAACAAATTAAAACTGCAGCCTTTGAACGCAATGTTATGGATAACTTGGGGTATTATCATTATGTATTAGTTAATGAAGTGCTCAAGGATTCAACGCTTTTGACAATTCCTCAAAGTGAAGTATCCGCAGTTTTATACGATAAAATCTATCAAGAAGCTAAGCAATTAGGGTTAGATGCTTCCTATGAAAAAGAAATTGCAGTTGACCTAGTGAACAAAATCAATCAAGTAGAGGATGACGAAAGTGATGCATATTACGAACACCTCTATTTGTTCAAAAACCCAACAGACGTAATGCTTTTCAAACCCATTGCTAAATTATATACAAGCACCTTTCTCTCTCTCAATAATAAAGCTCTTTTTACTGCTTATTCTAAAGAAATGGAAACCGCAGTACTCGAAGATTCAACACTGTCCCAACAGGTAAAAGATGTATTGTTATTAGAAATGGCCACGTATCGTTTTGGCAATACCTATTATTTTTCTAATTTTTAATATTTTTATTTTTTTAAAAAAAGAAGGAGTTGTTTCATCGCTTGAAACAACTCCTTTGTTTTCGATATACCCAACCTTATTATTACTCTTGGTTTCTTCCGTCTTTATAAATATCGGTGCGATAATGTTCTTCTTCTCCATCTAGAATTTGAATATAGGTTTTGTAGCGAGACCAAGCCAATTCATCGTTATCTAACGCCTCTTTTACGGCACAATGGGGTTCTTCTCGATGCAAACAATTATTGAATTTGCACTTATCCTTTAGCGCAAAAAATTCAGGAAAATAATCTCCTACTTCCTGAGGTTCCATATCGACCACACCAAATCCTCTAATTCCTGGGGTATCAATAATCGCTGCATCAAATGTCAAATCAAACATTTCAGCAAACGTAGTAGTATGTTGCCCTTGTTGATGTTGTTCTGAAATTTGGGCAGTCTTCAGATTTAATCCTGGTTCGATTGCATTAATCAACGTTGATTTCCCAACCCCTGAATGTCCTGAAAACATCGACACTTTGCCGAGCATGCGCGCTTTAATAGCCTCTAAACCCTTTGATTCCAATGCAGATACTCGCAAACACTCATATCCTATTTGAGTATAGATATATTGCAAGTACAATTGTTCATCTAATGCTTCTTCTGAATAAGTATCAATCTTATTAAAAACTAAAACAGTTTTAATACCATACGCTTCTGCTGTAACTAAAAAGCGATCAATAAAGCTCGTTGTCGTCACGGGGTTATCAATAGTAACAATCAAAAACATCGTATCAATATTCGACGCAATGATATGCAATTGTTTAGACAAGTTCACCGATTTACGCACAATATAATTCATACGAGGTGCAATTTCACTAATCACTCCCGTCGTTGCATCATTGGTTGTTTCTAACTCAAATGTAACATGATCTCCAACAGCAATAGGATTCGTACTTTTAATACCTTTAATACGAAACTTTCCCTTGATGCGACAATTGTAAAATAGCCCATCTTCTCCCTTTACAAGATACCAGCTTCCCGTTGATTTATAAACAGTTCCTTTCATAAGGCAAATATATTTTAAAATCTAGCCAAAAAAAAGAGACTAGGTGGAAAAACACCTAGTCTATCTCTTCTGTGTGATTCTCTACTATTATTAATCGTCTTTTCTATTAATTACCTGATCCTGACGGTAAATACTTTCTTGATGGATCGCGGTATAAATCGTTCGAATAAATGCATCGGTAAAGCCCAAATGTTCTCCTTCTTTCATCATTTTTTCTACAATGCTATTCCATCGTTCTTGTTGAAAAACAGCTACGTTTCGCTCGCGTTTCAAAGAGCCAATGGCATCCGAAATCATCATTCTCTTTTTCAATAAATCTAATATTTTGCTATCCATATCGTCAATTTGGATGCGATAGGTTTGCAATTTCTGTAAGTATTCCTCCGTATCATCCGTAATATTGCGCAGCTTGAGTGTTTGAACAATGGTTTGCAATTGTTCGGGCGTCACTTGCTGGGCAGCATCACTCCATGCTTTGTCAGGGTTACCATGCGTTTCAATCATCAACCCGTCAAAATTCAAATCCAAAGCCAATTGAGATACAGCTAAAATTCGATCGCGTCGTCCTGTAATATGGGAAGGATCACAAAAAATAGGAATATGCGGCAATTCTGATTTAATGTCTAGCGGAATTTGCCATTCAGGAATATTTCTATATTTTGTTTTCTCATACGTACTAAATCCGCGATGGATCAATCCCAACTTGCTGATATTTGCTTTTTCCAAGCGTTCTAATCCGCCCATCCACAACGATAAATCAGGATTAATTGGATTTTTCAACATGACAATTTTATCCGTTCCTCTCAAGGCATCTGCTATCTCTTGTACAGAAAAAGGATTCACTGCGGTACGAGCACCGATCCACAAGATATCGAAATCGTTTTGCAAACACAATTCGACATGTTCTGCAGTAGCCACTTCTGTTGCTAACAGCAATCCTGTTTCTTCTTTTACCTGTCTCATCCACTCCAAACCAATAGCACCTACTCCCTCAAATCCTCCTGGTTTTGTTCGTGGCTTCCAAATTCCCGCGCGAAATACCTTCACCTCTTTAGGCAAGGCGTGAGCAATTTGCAACAATTGTTCTGGTGTTTCAGCACTACAGGGACCTGCAATAATTGCAGGAGACTGACCTTGAAAAGCAGTTAACCAATCTTTACTCATTTCTTACAATTTCATTTATGCAAATTTACGAGTTATATTCTATAAAATGGGATTTAATCGAAAATGATACAAGGCAAAACCGAGATAACGTCCTTTTTATTCTTTGTTTTTTATAATAATTAATACATTTACTTTTCATCAAAAACTCAACCTTAATGTCATTATTACCTTTTATCTTAATTCTATTTCTAGGAGCCTTTGCAGCTGGTTTTATCGGCTCATTATCGGGACTTGGAGGCGGTATTATTATAATCCCTTTACTTTCTGTTTTCCTCGGTGTTGATATGCACTACGCCATTGGAACAGCACTAGTAGCTGTTATTGCAACCTCTTCAGGCTCTGCATCTGCTTATGTACGCGAAGGAATTACCAATATGCGATTGGGGATGTTCCTGGAAATTGCAACAACCATTGGCGCCGTAGTTGGTGCACTGCTCTCAACCAACGCCCCTACTTCTCTACTCGCCATTATTTTTGGAGCTACCTTAATATTCTCGTCTTTGAATTCCATCCGCAAAAAAGAAGACCACCTCATCCTTCCAGAACAAGGCAGTATACTAGCTAAGAAACTCAAACTAGCAGGTCATTATCCAACAGCCTCTGGCGAGAAAACACACTACAGCATGACTAATATCCTCGGCGGATTTAGCATGATGGGCGTTGCAGGTATGATGTCGGGATTATTGGGCATTGGTTCGGGTGCTTTTAAAGTAATTGCTATGGATACCATTATGAAAGTTCCATTCAAAGTATCAACTACAACTAGTAATTTCATGATGGGCGTAACGGCCATTGCCAGTTCGGTCATCTACATTCAAAAAGGCTATATTGAACCTACCCTTTGTATGCCTGTCATTATTGGAGTACTCCTTGGTTCTATGGTTGGAGCTAAAATATTAATGAAAGCCAATACCAAAAAACTCAAATTGTTCTTTGCTGTTCTAATTTTCATTATTGCATTGAACATGATTTACAACGGAATTACAGGAAAAATTTAAAACGAGAACCAATGAGTACAACTAAATTCACAGATAATCAATTGCAAAGCATCATCGGCAATGTGTTGCGCTATGGCGTCTTAAGTGCGTTAACGGTAACCCTTCTTGGCGGTATCATCTTGCTGGCAAAAGACGCCGAGCAAGTAGTTTCTTTCTCTACGTTTGTTGAAAAGGACCAAAATCTATTTGTTGTTTTTAACACGATCTTCCAAGGTGTCAAGGATTGGAACGGAGCGTCGATTATTTTCTTGGGCATCTTGCTTTTGTTTTTAACTCCTGTGCTGCGCTTACTGCTATCGTTAATTTCTTTTATCTTAGAAAAAGACAGCCTATATGTCGTGATTACCCTAATTGTAATAGCGGTTATCATTCTTAGCGTCTCTTTCGGATTTTCTCATTAATTTACCTACATTTGTTTTTACTAACCTTCCAGTATATATGTCAATTAAAGTAGAAAACATTAGTAAATATTACGGCGAACAACAAGCGTTAAACGCCATCAGTTTTACCGTGCCCAAAGGGCAAATTGTCGGTTTCTTGGGACCAAATGGAGCGGGAAAATCAACGCTGATGAAAATACTAACTACCTTTATTCACAGTGACGAAGGAGTTGCTTATGTCAACGAATACAACGTAGCAACACAAGCAAAGAAAGTACAGCAATCGATTGGTTATTTACCAGAACACAATCCGCTGTATTTGGATATGTATGTCAGAGAGTATTTGCAGTTCAACGCTTCCATCTACAAAACGAAAAAAGAACGCATAGATGAAGTGATTGCCCTGACGGGATTGACACCTGAGGCGCACAAAAAGATTGGTCAGCTATCCAAAGGTTATCGCCAACGTGTAGGAATTGCCACAGCTTTACTACACGATCCAGAGGTATTGATCTTAGATGAACCAACAACGGGACTTGATCCCAATCAATTAGTGGAAATTAGAGAATTAATCAAAGCGGTTGGAAAGGACAAAACAGTATTTCTTTCTACGCACATTATGCAAGAAGTAGAAGCGATTTGCGAACGCGTCATCATCATTAAGAAAGGACATATTGTTGCAGATCAATTCTTACACGAATTACTCGATAACCAAGAAGAACAAATTATTGCCGTTGAATTTGATTTCAAGATAGAAATTGAATTTGTCAATCGAATTCCACATCTAATCAAAGCCAATCACATTCACGATACCCAATGGGAACTTGTTTTCCCTTCGGGACAAGACTATCGCGCTACGGTTTATGACTTTGCGCAACAACAAGGCTTAAAAACGCTTTCTTTACAACCGAAAAATAAAAATTTAGAAAAGCTTTTTCACGAATTTACAACTACAGCAAACGAATAATAGTCATAAAAAAAAGAGCACTTGCTCTTTTTTTTATTTTTACTGCTAAAATAGTCCATTAATTTCGGTGTCTATCTTATGGATAATAGATCCTAAATCCTCCGGTTTATCCACAAAATCCAATTCATCTACATCAATCACCAACAATTTTCCTTTGTCATATCCCTTAATCCAATTTTCATAACGATCATTCAACCCACTCAAATACTCAATAGAGATTGAATTTTCGTATTCTCTTCCTCTTTTGTGAATCTGTCCCACTAAATTAGGTACTGTACTTCTCAAGTAGATCAACAAGTCTGGTGCGGCCACTAAATCTTGCATTAAATCAAAAAGAGTGGAGTAGTTCTTGAAATCTCGATTTGACATTAAACCCATGGCGTGCAAGTTTGGAGCGAAAATATGAGCATCTTCATATATCGTTCGATCTTGAATAATGGTTTTTCCACTTTGTCTAATTTGAAGTACTTGGCGAAAACGACTATTCAAAAAATACACTTGTAAGTTAAATGACCAACGATCCATTTGATGATAGAAATCATCTAAATAGGGATTATCAACCACATCTTCATAATGTGCTTCCCATCCATAATGTTTGGCTAATAAGTCTGTTAGTGTTGTTTTTCCCGCTCCAATATTTCCAGCAATCGCTATATGCATTACGGTAATTTTATTTGATAATTATTTATTTTTTGCTCGGCAAAAATACTCAATTTTTGGGTGTTATAAAAGAAGCCTAAAATGCTTTTTACATCAGTTATAATTTCAAAAACCTTATTCTTCTCCATATCAACATAGTACAATTTATTTTGATGTGAATAAAATACTTGTTTATTATTTACAATTTGAATGTGGTCATAGGCTGAGGGCAATGTATAATTCAACACCTCATTTCCATAGATATCTATTCCTATAATTTGATTCGTTGCAGTAACGCGATACAAATAATTCAAAGTGGACTGATACGTCTTGATTTGGTCCTCTTTAATTGTATAAATGTTTCGCACTTCTAGCGTACTCAAATTATAGCGCAAAACACTTTGATTGGCTTGATTGACAATCCACAGATTTTTCTGTGTACTTGTACCGACATAAGCAGGATCCATAGCTGAGAATCGCCCCGTTAGATCCAGCGTATTCAATAGCGCTAATTCCTTACTCAGTAAAACGATGGAGTTAAAATCGCTATAGAATAATACCGGAAATTGAGCATGGGTCAAGTCAACCATTTTCAGTGTTCCCAACTTGGGCAAACTAAAATGTTCCGCACTGTATTTACTTCGTTTGCGCAATATATTTTCCTCTTGCGTAAAAGTGTTGTCAAAAATATCCTTACTGATAAAGACCTCTTTTTCTTTTAGGATTTCACTATTTAAATACTGCGTTTGCAAAGACTCTTGCGCCACTGTAGCAAGACTACAACAAAGAATCAAAAAAGCGACTAACTTGTTCATATCTACTTTCGGATATACGTTTGAAAAGTAAAAGCATAGGCGTGTCGTTCATCTTGTGGATGATAACTCTCATTTACCAAGTGCCAATCGGACGTTGAGAATTCAGGAAAAAAAGCATCTCCTTCAAAAGAAGCGTGAATTTGAGTTAGTTCTAATTTATCAGCGCAATCCAAAGCTTGATGATAAATTTCACCTCCCCCAATTACAAACACTTCTTCTTCCTTTTGGGTAAGCGTTAAAGCTTCGGCTAAACTATGTACGACCAGACAATTTTCTGGAGCGTTATACTCTTCTTGTCGTGTAATAATCACATGCGTTCGATTGGGCAATGGTTTAGGAAAGGACTCAAACGTTTTACGTCCCATGATGATGTAGTGATGGGAAGTCAGCGTTTTAAAGTGTTTGAAATCATCGGGTAAATGCCAAATGATAGCATTGTCTTTTCCCAATACCCTATTCTCGGCAATTGCTGCTATTAAAGTAATCATGATTTACTGTTTTGAATCGTCGTGATTTAAATCGCGTTTTACGTCAACTAAAGGAAAATCCTTTTCTACTTTTGCTCGTAACTGTTTGATTTTTTCTTGTTGAATGGCAATTAATCGTTCAATTTCTCGTTCTTGCCAAGCAGGTCCCATAAAGCGATTAATTACGAGTACATTAATCACGTGAAACAGGAGTACTAAAGCCCAAGCTCCTACGGCATACGTCCACCATACTCCAACCACTTGCGGATCTTTTACCCACATATTTATGGCGTATAGTACGATTGATCCCAAGAGAAAAACAACAAAGTGAAACAACAACATTTTGCGCTGTTTGATTCGATTCTTTGCGTATTCATACTGTTTAATTGCTTCCGTTTTTTCCATCGTATTTTTGGATTAGAATTATACAGATACTTTACCTTTTATCGCAGGATGCGATACATAGTCTTCTAATGTAAAATCCTCATAAGTAAAGCTAAAAATATCTTTTACCGCTGGGTTAATTTTCATTTTTGGCAATGCATAAGGCGCTCTACTCAACTGTAAATTTACCTGTTCAATATGATTATTATAGATGTGTACATCTCCAAATGTATGAACAAAATCACCCACTTGTAGGTCACATACTTGAGCGACCATCATCGTCAATAAAGCATATGAAGCGATGTTAAAAGGTACCCCTAAAAAAACATCCGCACTGCGTTGATACAGTTGACAAGACAACTTCCCTTCTGCTACATAAAATTGAAAAAAGGAATGACATGGAGGTAACGCAGCTTTATTATTCGCTACGTTTTCAGCAAAAGAAACACTCGTATCCGGTAGTACGCTGGGGTTCCATGCAGAAACCATAATACGTCTACTGTCTGGGTTGTTCTTTAGTGTATCGATTACTTCTTTGATTTGATCAATGCCTTCTCCGTTCCAATTGCGCCATTGATAGCCATATACGGGTCCTAAATCTCCATTTTCGTCTGCCCATTCATCCCAAATGCGAACACCGTTTTCTTTTAAATAAGCAATATTTGTTTCCCCTTTTAAAAACCAAAGTAGTTCGTGAATAATCGATTTTAAATGCACTTTTTTAGTCGTTACCAACGGGAAACCTTCAGCTAAATCAAAGCGCATTTGATGACCAAAAATACTCTTTGTACCCGTACCCGTGCGGTCTCCTTTTTGCACGCCCTGATTTAAAACCTCTTGTACTAAATTTAAATATTGTTTCATTCTTTATCCCTCCTTTGTTAATTATGATCGCTTACTAATTTCATCTCTAATTCTCGCTGCTGTTTCATAATCTTCATTACCAATAGCCTCGTTCAATAATCGCTGTAAATCTTGTAATCCGTATTTAGTATACCCTTTGCCTTCGATATCTAATTCTAAAAATTGTTCCACTTGACTGGCAATATCGTCATCGGCTTGATCTTCCTCTTCAATTTCAGGACTGCCATTTAGGATAATCCCTGCTTTATTCATGATGTCCGGATAGGTATAAATCGGTGCAAAGAAGCGAATTGCCAAAGCAATAGCATCCGATGTACGCGCATCCATAACTTCTTCAACGCCATTTTTTTCCCAAACTAAACTCGAAAAAAACACACCATCCACTAATTTGTGAACAATGACATGTTTGAGTTGAATATCAAATGTATCAGCAAAACTTTTAAATAAATCGTGTGTTAAAGGTCTTGGAGGTCGAATTTCTTCTTCGATGGCAATGGCAATGGCCTGTGCTTCAAAAGCTCCAATAACAATAGGTAATTTTCGGTCGCCATGCTCTTCATCTAAGATTAAGGCATAAGCACCATTTTGAGAATGGCTATATGAAATTCCTTTAACTGTCAGCTTAATCAAACTCATAATTTTCTTTATAAAAACAAAAAAACAGTAACTAAATCAAAGATAAACAATCTTTAGATTTTAGTTACTGTCTTGGTAAATTATCTAAATCAAAAAATGCTGATTATGCGTTTTTCGCTTTGAACTCTTTTAATTTTTCAACCAATTGCGGTAATACTTGGAACGCATCTCCTACGATTCCATAGTCTGCTACTTTAAAGAAAGGAGCTTCTGGATCTGTGTTAATTACCACTTTTACTTTTGAAGAGTTAACTCCAGCAATGTGTTGAATTGCTCCTGAAATACCAACTGCAATGTAAAGATTTGCTGCTACTGGTTTTCCTGTTTGTCCAACGTGCTCTTCGTGTGATCTCCATCCCACATCAGATACTGGTTTAGAACAAGCTAAAGCAGCACCTAATACCTCTGCTAAATCTTCTAACATACCCCAGTTTTCAGGTCCTTTCATTCCGCGTCCACCTGATACCACAACATCAGCATCCGCGATTGTTACTTTTCCTGATACTTTTTCTACTCCTTCAACTTTTAAGCTGAAATCCGCATCGTTTAGGCTTGGAGCAAAATCTTCTGCTGTTGCAGCACCTGAAGCTTCTACCAATCCAAATGAATTTTTCCCTAAAGCGATTACTTTTACATCAGAAGAAATTTCAGTAAAGTTGAATGCTTTATTTGAGAATCCTGTTCTTTTTACTACAAATGGAGCAGTACTTTCAGGTAAAGCGATTACGTTAGAAGCAAAACCTGCATTCAATCCAATTGCAACTGCAGGAGCAGCATACAAACTGTCTGTTGAAGAAGATAAAACCACCAATTTAGCCCCTTCTTTTTGAGCCGCTTGCTTGATTACATCTGCATATGCTTTTGCGTTGAACGTATTTAATTTATCGCTAGATACTTTTAATACTTTGTCCACACCATATTTTCCTAATTCGCTAACATCAGAAGCGTTCACTGTTACAGCTGTAACGGTTGTTCCCAATGAGTCTGCTACTTTTTTTGCATAAGAAGCTAATTCTAATGCTACTTTTTTAAATTTTCCTTCTGCTGATTCAGCATATATTAAAACTGACATACTTTTTCTGTTTAAGGTTAAAAATTACGAGATTAGATCACTTTTGCTTCGTTGTGTAACAAGTTGATTAACTCATCTAAGTTATCCGGAGCAATCATTTTACACGCTGATTTTGCAGCTGGTTTTTCGAATTTTACTGCTTTTGTTGCAACATCCGCTCCCACTGGTTCAAGAACCGTTAAAGCTTTTGTTCTAGCAGCCATAATTCCACGCATATTTGGAATACGCAAATCTTTCTCGTCAACTAATCCTTTTTGTCCTCCAATAACAACAGGTAATTTTCCAGAAATTGTTTCTTTACCCCCGTCAATTTGGCGAATTGCTTTTACAGCCGTTCCATCCACTTCGATTCCTTCACAAGAATTGATGAAGTCATACCCTAAGATAGCAGCTAACATACCAGGAACCATTCCACCATTGTAATCCAATGATTCTTTTCCTGCCAATACCAAATCATATCCTCCGTTTTTCACCACTTCAGCTAATTGCTTTGCAACGAACAAACCATCTGTAGGCACAGCGTTTACGCGGATTGCTTCATCAGCACCAATAGCCAATGCTTTACGCAAGGTTGGCTCTGTATCAGCTCCTCCAACATTCACTACTGTTACTGTAGCTCCTTGTTTTTCTTTAAACCAAATGGCACGTGTTAATGCATATTCATCGTTAGCATTGATCACAAATTGCACTCCATTTGTATCAAATTCAGCATCACCGTTTGTGAAATTGATTTTTGATGTAGTATCAGGCACGTGGCTGATGCAAACTAATATCTTCATTATTATTATAGTTTTTTGTTTTACAATATTACTTGTGAACGAAAATAAGAATTAATTTTCAATATTTTACTATGCAAGCATACTATTTTAGTTTGAATTAACCAAATAAAATGTACTAAATCACACAATAATCCCGTATCTTTTATCAAATTTCGTACTTCAAATATCCATTTTGCGAAACAAAAGACAAAATCTTAAAAAATTTATAATTTAATTAGGGCTAAATAATATTGAAACAAAGGAAAGGACTTAAGCAAGAGATTTAATTCCTTTCCTTTGTTTCAAGCGCTAATGCAATCAATCGACTTACTACTTTTTGAATGGATAATCCTGCATATTCGAAAAGCTTAGGATACATACTGTATGCCGTAAAACCAGGCAAAGTGTTTATTTCATTAACAACAAAATTTCCATTCGCTTTCAAAAAAAAATCAACCCGCGCAAAGCCTTCACAACAAGTAGCTCGATAGGCATGGATAGCACAAACTCTAATTTTATTAGAAATTTCAACGGGAATTTCTGCAGGAATACACAGAGTAGCCCTTGAAGTATTCCAATACTTTACATCATAGGAATAAAAACCTGTTGTTGTCGTTATTTCTCCCAGAACTGAAGAAATAGGAAATTCATTGCCAAGAACGCTACATTCAATTTCTTTTCCTTCAACTGCTTCCTCTAACAAAATCTTTTTATCAAATTGAAAAGCGAGAGCTATTGCCGTCTTAAAGTCCGCTTTCTTATCTACTTTACTCACTCCAAAAGAAGATCCAGCATTACAAGGCTTAACAAAAAAAGGATTCCCTAGTTCATTCACAACTTCTTCAAAAGAAACGGTTTCTTTATTCGCTTTATTCAAACAAATAAACCGAGTAATAGGAATTCCGTTATCTCTTAAAACGCGTTTTGTTATTTCTTTATCCATACAAATTGAGGATCCCAAAACACCTGAGCCTACGAAAGGGATGCCAAGAAAATTAAAAAATCCCTGTAAGCATCCATCCTCTCCAAAAATTCCATGTATAATAGGAAAAACAACAGAAAAACTAGCTAAAAGCTCATGTGTCTGACTATCAAAAAACACCCCACCTCCTTGATTTTCTTGCATATATACTTCCCGTGCATGCTCAAAATAATCATCTATTGCTAAATCAATGTGTTCCTTTACATAATCAACATTATAATACCATGCACCTTTTCTGTCGTTACCTAAGAGAATAACATCAAACTGTGATTGATCCAAGGCATTACAAATAGTTGTAGCTGAATGCAAGGAGACTTGGTGTTCTGGTGATTTTCCACCGAAAGCAATCGCTATTTTTTGTTTCATAATATTTTTTATTAAAAAAGACAAGACTTTATCATTAGGTTTAGTAAATGCAGCATAAACTATCATATTAGCGTGAGTTCCAGAAATAGGACGTAAATCGACAAAATCACAACGAAACATGTCCTTGACTACATCTATACCTATTTGCTCAATTTCATCATAATACTTGTTATTCGGGCATTGGTCGACTGCACGACCACCTCATACTGCAGATTTTGTTCTGTACGCACTTCGCGTTTACTGTTTTTCTGTTGACTATAGCCAACTACACCCATAGTAACGACTAAAACACTTAACAGTACCAATTGCATTTTTTCAACATAATTTCCACCTTTTAAATTCATTTACAAATCTTACCCTCGCAAGATTTTTCTAAATACTTCAACATCAAAAAAAAATCCATTTTGCTGTTATACACGAAATATATCAGCAATAAGCTGTCAATATTTGATGAATAAAAACCCATCCCCTCCTTCACCTAAATCCAACAAAAAAAGGCTGTCTAAAAAGCTTAAAACACAAAACCCCAGCTAAAAAAGCGGGGTTTCTTCATTGTTTGTCTTCAAAAACAATTATCTGCAAGTATTTTATGTAGCTTTCCGATAATAGTTTACCTAATCATCGTATGACTAATTATTTTCGATCAAAGCTTTTGAAAGGTCAGATTTATGAGCTTTTTGCAGCTATTTTGATTTTTTTATTTTCACTATACCTATATAACACTCTGTAGTTGTTGAGATTCTTCTTATGGGCCATTACATCTTCATTATGAGTCTGTTTTATCTTGTTTTATGCTTGTTCGGTAAAAGGCCCTAAACCAAGCAAACTCAAAGCAAACCCAAAAGGAACTATAAACTTTCTTTTTTTTCGGATAAACATAAGGGGGGAAGGGTAATTCGCCCTATAACACGAAAATTTGTTTCAAAAGACAATCGCACGCCTAAAAAACAACTCCATAAAACAGTCTAAAGCTAAATTGCGTTTTACATGCGTTAAATCTCAATTGAAATCAGAAAAGCTGATTTTATCAAAAAGCAAGAGGGTGACCTTTTGGGACACCCTCTATTCTTATTTCGTTTTTTAAAATTACAGTTTCTTTGTCAAGTATTTTGTACTTACAGTGAAATACTCGCAACTAAAATGTTTCCATTTGCTTTAGATGTTTCCACTACTTTTCCGTTTTTCACGACTTCCAAAGTTAAGACACCTGTTTTATCCTCTTGGTTTAATGTTCCTCCAGTAACTGAAACAGCGACAACTTTTTTCCCTGAGAACGACTTAGACCATTCTTTTTTCCCTAAATCTGCAATTGTTTCGGTAGTGCCACCTTCTACAACAACAATAGTGTTTAATACAGCGTTATCCGATGTTTTAGCCACAATTTCATAACTTGATTCGCTTGAAGAATTATCGTCACTACTACATGAATAAACTCCCATGGAAACCATCGCACATACAAGTGCAATTTTAACCTTTTTCATCATACTTTTTAGTTTTTATTATTGTTTACAAATGCAAATAAAACAAGGATTCTCAAGCTGTACAACATTTTTTTTTGAATCGGCAAAACTTCATCACCTTGCGTATTTTTTCCACAATTCCACCCCTAAATCCATCCTTTCTTTATGACAAAATACGATCCGTTTTCAGCATTTCTTCCTCGCTCCATGGTGCTTCCTCGACAAGGTCTTGTTAGCGCTCCCTAAACTTAGTTTAGCAGACGACCCGTTAAAAAAAACAAAACAGAAACTTAGATAAGGGAGGTACGAATATTTTTTCATACTTTTGCTCCTATTGAATAATTTTACGGAAAACAAGAACTTATGAGAACGATTCAATTTAGAGAGGCCGTATGTGAAGCTATGAGCGAAGAAATGCGCCACGATGAAACCATATATTTAATTGGGGAAGAAGTAGCAGAGTATAATGGTGCATATAAAGCTTCAAAAGGTATGTTGGACGAATTCGGTCCTAAACGCGTAATTGACGCTCCTATTGCAGAACTTGGTTTTGCTGGGATTGCCGTTGGTTCTGCCATGAATGGAAACCGTCCAATTGTTGAATTTATGACATTCAACTTCTCTTTAGTAGGAATCGACCAAATAATAAACAACGCAGCTAAAATGCGTCAAATGTCAGGTGGTCAATTCAACATTCCCATTGTATTTCGCGGGCCAACTGCTTCCGCTGGACAATTAGGTGCAACGCACTCTCAAGCTTTTGAAAATTGGTATGCAAACGTACCAGGATTAAAAGTGGTAGTCCCTTCTAATCCATACGATGCAAAAGGATTATTAAAAGCGGCTATTCGCGATAATGACCCTGTTATTTTCATGGAATCAGAGCAAATGTATGGAGATAAAGGTGAAGTGCCTGATGGAGAATATACGATTCCTTTAGGTGTTGCTGATATTAAAAAAGCAGGAAAAGATGTTACCATTGTTTCTTTTGGTAAAATCATCAAAGAAGCGCTGAAAGCAGCTGAAGAATTAGAGAAAGAAGGCATTTCTTGTGAAGTAATTGACTTGCGAACAGTACGTCCATTAGATCAAGAAGCTATTTTAACTTCTGTAAAGAAAACGAATCGCTTAGTTATCTTGGAAGAAGCTTGGCCATTTGGAAGTATTTCTTCAGAAATCACTTATTTGGTTCAGGAACAAGCATTTGACCATTTAGATGCTCCAATTCAAAGAATTACAACTGCAGATACACCTGCACCTTATTCACCTGTTTTACTTGAACAATGGTTGCCTAATGCAAACGACGTAATCAAGGCAGTGAAAAAAGTACTATACAGATAAACTTTTTTAAGTAAAAAAATATTGTATATTTGAATTACTCCATCTTATTTTTAATAGGATGGAGTTTTTTGTTTACTCCCAAATTGACTATGAGAAAAAAGATATTATTTTACCTAGTTTTCCTTTTATTAGCTAGCATTCAAGGCATTGCTCAAACAAAAGTAAGTGGTAGAATCAAAGACGCGAACCAAGTAGATGTATCTTATGCCAGTGTATATTTCAAAAATTCTACACAAGGTGTGATTGCCAATGAGCTTGGAAAGTTCTATCTGGAAACTGAAAATAACTACGATACATTAGTGGTGTCTTTCGTTGGATACAAAACAACCTACATCCCTTTAAAAAGCCGTACCAACCTCGATTTAAGCATTGCGCTACAAGAGGACAATATGCTCGAAGAAGTTCGTATTTATGCGGGTAAAACATCCAAAAAAAACAACCCTGCTCTTGATATTTTGAGAAAAATATGGGAGCGCAAACGCAAAAATGGCTTGCACATGTTCAGCCAATATGAGTTTGACAAGTACGAGAAGATTGAATTTGATTTAAACACCATTGACAGTGCTTACCGCAAGAAAAAGATTTTCAAGGGGATGGAATTCATTTTTGACCAAGTGGACACCAATCGCATTACAGGAAAAACGTACCTTCCAATTTTTCTCAATGAGAATATTGGTCAAGTATTTGGAGATAATATCGACAATAAAAAAATAGAAAAAACACTGGGAAACAAGAACTCAGGTTTTGATACCAATCAACATATTATTGAGTTTGTGAAAGATTTATATGCAGAATATAACATCTACAACAACTACATCAAGATTTTCGACAAAGATTTTGTCAGCCCCCTATCGCGAACAGGGATTAATGTCTACAACTATGTTCTAGCCGACAGTGCATTTATCGACCATAAATGGTGCTATAATATTGTGTACTACCCTAGACGAAAAGGAGAACTGACCTTCAAAGGGGATTTTTGGGTGAACGACTCCACCTTTGCTATTAAAAAAATCAACATGGAAGCCAGTCGTGATGCCAACATCAACTGGGTAAAAGAAATTTACATTGAGCAAGAATTTGACGTGCTTAATGACTCCGTCTTTTTACTGACCCGAGATCACTTCATGTCCGATTTTGCCCTTTCAAAAAAAGAAGATTCTAAGGGTATTTACGGCAAGCGAACAACTGTATACCAAAACCACCAATTCAACGTCAAACATCCAGATGAGTTTTACAAAAAGGATGTCAACGAATATGACGAATCGATTTATACGCGCTCAGATGAATTCTGGCAAACGTACCGTTTTGAGCCTCTGAGCAAAGATGAATTTGGCATTTACAAAATGTTAGACACCTTGAAAACCGTACCGAAATTCAGATTTCTATTCGACTTAACCTCTACTATTGCAAGCAATTACTACAATATCCCCAAATACAAGTTCGACTATGGTCCTATCTTTTCCACTTTTGGCTACAACGATATTGAAGGATTGCGCATGCGTGCTGGAGGAAGAACGTATTTTGGTCCAAATGACAAATGGCGTTTAGAAGGCTATGGTGCCTATGGTTTCAAAGACAATAAATTTAAATATGGAATCAGCGGAAAAGTGCTGCTCCACAGCCCCTCTCGCTTTATTCTTTTTGGAGGAAACCGCCGAGATGTAGAACAAATTGGCGTTAGTCTTACGGAGACTAACGATGTATTAGGACGCAGTTTTGCCTCTAGTTCCCTCTTTGCCAGTGGAGACAACTCTAAACTAACAGATATCAATTTATCAACCATAGGCTTAGAGATTGAACCCGCTAAGAACTTTTGCTTGCTCACTACATTCAGCTATCGCACGCTAAAACCTGCGTCTGATCTGTTTAACTTAGACTATTATGTAGATAAAGAACGAACGATTACTTCTAATGAGACCAAGCAGTCAGAAATAGAAATGGCTATTGATTATACCCCTGGAAAAAGAACGATTGGCTATGGTGTTGATCGCAAAGAAATCGACCAGAAATACTTCAAACTATACCTGCGCTATAGTCACGGCTTCAAGGGCGCACTTGACAGTAATTTCCAATATGACAAAGTACAATTCTATGCGAGAAAACCCGTTTTATTAGGAGGTTTTGGGACCTTTACCACCACAGTTGAAGCAGGTAAAACCTTTGGTGAAGTACCCTTGGGGTTACTGAGTGTTGTACCTGGAAACCAATCGTGGTTTAACATTGAAAACACCTTTGCCAACTTAAACTACTACGAATTTGTAACCAATGAATATGCCTCTATTCACCTAGAACACAATTTTGGAGGGCGTTTGCTTTCGAGAATTCCGTGGTTTAGAGATTTAAATTTGAGAGAAATCGTGGGTATTCGTGGAATATACGGGAAAATATCTCAAGAGAATATCGATTTGAACGCTTCTCAATTAGTTTACAAAGCTCCCGAAGATTTTTATTACGAATATTATGTGGGTGTGGGAAATATTTTTAAAATTTTCCGACTTGACTTAAGCTGGCGAGGAAATTATTTAGATATGCCTGATGCTAGAAAGTTCGCGATTCGAGGGTCATTCGGAATTTATTTCTAATATTCTAGATAAAACTTGGTAAAACGCACGAATTGAAGTATTTTTGCACCCATTATTAAGTTTTTTGACTATAAAAATAAATGAATATGAGTACATTCGAAACTTTTGATGCCTTCGTTGAGATTCCAGCAGGTAGTAGAAATAAATACGAATATGATTTTGATTTAAAACGATTGAGATTTGATCGTTTACTTTACTCAAACATGAGATATCCAGCTGATTATGGTTTTATTCCTGAAACTTTAGCTTTAGATGGAGATCCACTAGACGTACTAGTATTATTTACTGAGCCATCTCTTCCTGGAATGGTTGTTGAAGTAAAACCTATTGGTATTTTCTACATGGCTGACGATAAAGGACAAGATGAAAAAATTCTTTGTGTTCCTGTATCTGATCCATTGATGAACAAATTAAACGACATCAACGATGTAAACGAGCACTTCAAAAAAGAAGTAGAACATTTCTTCCAAGTGTACAAAGACTTAGAAAACAAACAAGTGACTACAAATGGTTTTGGAGACAAAGCTGCTGCTGTTAAAATGATTCAAGAATGTACAGCGCGTTTTGACAATTTAGAAAACAAAGCAGAAGGTTTATTCAGCATCCGTTACTAAGCTTAAATTTAGATTACAAAATACACAAGCTACTTCTCTATAGAAGTAGCTTTTTTTTTGACTGTTTTCTAAAAGAAAAACAAGGCAAAAAACACCTCATACCGCACCTTTAACACTATCCTCTACAAGAGCAATCCTTTTTTTTTCGCAAACAAAGCCCCACACACACTCAACTATACAAACCAAAAACTACTATTACGTACAATATTGACACATAAATAGCGTATTTAATTAAAAATTACTATTTTTCAGTTTAAATTATTTCAGATGGGAGAAGCGATAAAATTTATTAATGACCTATTATGGTCGAATGTATTCATCATCTTATGCCTTGGGGCAGGATTATTCTTTACAATTAAAACGCGATTTGTCCAGGTGCGCTATATCCGACAGATGGTCAAATTGCTCTTTACAGAAGGTTCTTCCGAAAAAGGAGTCAGTCCTTTTCAAGCCTTTAGCATTGCTATCGCAGGACGCGTGGGGGTTGGAAACATTGTGGGGGTTGCGACAGCCATTGCTTATGGGGGTCCCGGTGCCATTTTTTGGATGTGGATGATTGCCTTCTTAGGAAGCGCTTCTGCTTTTGTTGAATCGACCTTAGCTCAAATTTATAAAGTAGAAAAAAATGGACATTATTGTGGAGGTCCTGCTTTTTATATAGAAAAAGGGCTAAACAGCAAAAAACTAGCTTTGCTTTTCGCCTTTGTCACCATCCTTAGTTGTGTTTTATTTTTACCGAGCATTCAAGGAAATAGCATTTCAATTAGCATCAAAGATGCCTTCCATGTCCCGCAGTGGATGACTGGTTTAGCCCTTTGTGTTTTACTAAGTCTAACAGTGTTTGGTGGTGCCAAAAAAATAGGTCGCATTGCTCAAGTAGTTGTGCCTTTCATGGCGGTGATATACATCATAATGGCCGTGATCATTATTGCTATTAACGCCAAAGAAATTCCTTCAATATTCGCTTTAATCTTCCGTTCTGCCTTTAATTTAGAAGCGACTTTTAGCGGTATCTTTGGAGCGGCCATTGCTTGGGGAGTCAAACGCGGGATATATTCAAATGAGGCGGGACAAGGTACAGCACCACACGCGGCGGCGGCTTCAGAAACTTCTCATCCCGTAAAACAAGGACTGGTACAAGCTTTTTCTGTTTATATCGACACGCTTTTTGTTTGTACTGCTACTGCTTTCATGATCTTGTTCACACATCAGTATAATGTTTTTGATGAAGCAGGTAATTACATTATCAACAATATTCCAGATGTAGAAGTAGGATCTGCTTATACAGTCAAAGCAATTGGGGTTCATTTTCCTCTATTTGCCAGTCAATTCATTGCAATTGCATTGACTTTTTTTGCCTTTACAACCATTATGTCTTACGTATTTATAGCGGAATCCAATTTTAACTACTTGACCAATCAGCCGAAAATCATACTGCGTTGGCTGATGCGTTTAGTTTTGCTGGCTACGGTTTTCTACGCTTCGATCAATGAATCTGCAACTGCATGGAGTATTGGAGACATTGGTGTTGGCCTGATGGCTTGGATTAACTTTATCGCGATTTTATTTCTGTATAAACCCACTATTGTTGCCTTGAATGATTATATCGCACAACATAAACAAGGGCGCAATCCCATCTTTGATCCTGAAAAACTCAATATCAAAAATGCGAGTCCAATTTGGTACAAACTCTTAAAAGAAAGAAAAAGTTAGTTGAACCCTAACAAACTCTTTCCTAACTTTGTAAAAAATTAAAAAACAAAATCATGCATTTTACCATTAGACCCGCACAAAAGGAAGATTTTGATGTTGTACCTGAATTAATGCTACAAGCAATGGAAGACATTGTATTCAGTTTCATCCAACAAGAAGATATTGAAGAAGCCATTCATTTTCTTACAACCTTATTCAAAGAGCCTAATAACTTATACAGCTACCAAAATACTTTTGTAGCCGTTGACGATGAGGAAAATGTAGTTGGTTCAGTAACGGGATACAACGGAGATGACTTTATCAAGCTTAGAGAACCCGTTCTTGAATTAATGAAAAAGAAATACAACAACGATAGGATTCCCGAACCAGAAACAGAAGGAGGAGAATACTATCTCGATACAGTAGCTGTATCTCCCCTAGCACAAGGGAAAGGTGTTGGCAGTCATTTATTAAAAGCTGCTACAGATTTTGCAAAATCACAACAGCACAAACAAGTAGGATTAATCGTCGACCTAGAAAATCCCAATGCTATGAAATTATATGCTCGACTTGGATTTATTCAAGGCAAACAACTTGATTTTGTAGGTGGAGAATACTATCATATGTACATTCAATTCTAAGTCATATAAAGGGAATATCGAATCGATATTCCCTTTTTTAACTCCCTATTTTTATTCCTTTAGAGAAACCTATCTTTTTGCTCTAGATTATTTATATTTGCCTAAAAATAATAACAATGAGTAAAAATATCACGCCCTATAAAGATTCTCAGCTTGGAAAAAAACAACAAGTAGAGCAAATGTTCGATACAATTTCAGGTAACTATGACAATTTGAATCGAATGATCTCATTAGGGACGGATCAAGGTTGGAGAAAAAAAGTACTAAAGTTAGTTGAAGAGACGAATCCCACAACGATTTTGGATATTGCAACAGGAACAGGAGACATGGCAATACTTTTATCCAAAACTAATGCTCACAAAATCACAGGATTAGATCTATCTGCAGGAATGCTTGAAGTAGGTAGAAAAAAAATAAAAGCCCTGAATTTAGACCATCGCATTGAAATGATTCAAGGCGATTCTGAAAACTTACCCTTTGAAGACGATTCATTTGACGCTATTACTGTAGGTTTTGGAATACGCAATTTTGAAAATTTAGAAAAAGGTTTAACAGAAATTTTAAGAGTATTAAAACCTAATGGAATTTTTATTATCTTAGAAACCTCAGTTCCGACTAAATTTCCGTTTAAGCAAGGATACTTCTTTTACACGAAAAACATTATGCCTTTCATGGGAAAACTGTTTTCAAAAGATCAAGATGCTTATAAATATTTATCTGATTCTGCTAAAAATTTCCCTTTTGGACAAGAATTGAACAATATTTTGGTAAAAGTCGGGTTTAAGACTGTGAAACACCGTCCGCAAACGATGGGTATAGCAACCATATATTCTGCTTCAAAGTAGTTATGAAAAAACTGTTTATCTTACTTATTATTCTATTCGCTTCTGCACACGTAACTGCACAAGGGATTTTTGGAAGAAATCCAATCATAAATAAAGCTGATTGGGACAAGCAACGCGTTCACTACGGTTATTATATTGGATCGAACTTTCTAAATTTTAATTTTGACTACGATAAACAGTATTACGACAAACTAAAAAGTCTAGCTGGCGAATATGGCAGTGATCATACTGAAATACAAATAACAACCAATATGGGTTTCAATGTGGGACTTGTAGGGAACTTGCGTATTATGGAGTATTTGGATTTGCGTTTTGAACCAGGTTTAATCTATTCTAAACGCGATTTAAAATTTCCTCGCGCTTTTGTGATGGATTATTACATGAAGAACAAGCCTAATTCGGTTCCTTCAATGCAAGAAATAACTAATTCAAGTACAAAATCAATCAGTTCTACCCTGATTCACTTGCCTTTACTTCTCAAATTTTCTGCTATGCGTACGGGAAATATTCGCCCTTATGTATTGGGAGGTTTTTCTGCCGACTTAAACTTGAGTAGCAACCACAAGTCAGATGACGACAACTATGAAGGAGTTTGGAGAATGAAACAGTGGACAACCAACTACGAACTAGGTGTAGGAATTGACATCTATTTTGAATACTTCAAATTTAGTCCTTCTATCCGAGGGGTATTTGGCCTAGGGGATGAATTAGTTCGCGACAAAGATCCAGACAGCCCATGGACAGGACACATTAGCTCCATGAAAACAAGAGGTGTTTTCTTAAACTTTACTGTTCATTAAAAACAGATCTACGAAACTCACTCAATACAATTGAAGTAGCCATAGCCACATTCAAACTTTCTGTTTGTTGTAAATTGCCAAAACGAGGAATTGTTATTTTTCGAGAAACAAGCTGCTCAATTTCAGTAGAAATGCCGTTTGCTTCGTTTCCCATGACGATTACTCCTGGCTGTACACCTTTCATTTCATAGATATTTTCACCTCCTAAGAAGGTTCCGTATATAGGAGCATCTACCTTTTTCAATCGCGTAGCCAAATCGGTATACGCAATATTTACGCGAGATACAGATCCCATTGTGGCCTGAATGACCTTAGGATTGTAACAATCTACAGTTTCTAAAGAACACACAATATGTCGAATACCAAACCAATCACACAATCGAATAATTGTTCCTAGATTTCCTGGATCTCGAACATCATCCAAAGCCACTACCCAATCCGAAAAATCAAGCGACTTACTTTCTAAACAATGAAAGACCGCCAAACAATTAGGCGTTGTGGTCAAAGCGCTCATTTTTTTCAAATCATCTGCAGACACTATTGTTCGCTGATGAGCAGGAACATCAAATTCCATCTCGTTTGTCACATACAAATGCTCTAAAACAAAGGAAGATTGCAGCAGTTCCTGAATGACTTTAACTCCTTCTGCGATAAACAATTGGTGTTCTTTTCTATATTTTTTTTGATGAAGGCTTTTTATTCCCTTAATTTGGTTTTTGGTAACCATAAAAAAATGTATTTTTGATCTGTATTTATCGATGTAATAAAGTTGGGCAATTTTTTATCAAAAATAGTATTTATTCTTATAATCTCTGCATGTTTTTTTTCGTGTTCCTTAACGAAGAATGTGCCAGAGGATTATGATCTATTAATGGAGAACAGTATAGTTATCAATGACAAGAAAACATCCAAGGAAGAGATCTACAATCAATTATACCAACAACCCAATAGCAAATTTCCTGTTATTGGCTCTCGTTTACGACTAAACTTATACAACCTAGCCAAACAAAATGCTGATTCTAACTATCATGCTTGGTTAGACCAACACCCTAAAACCAACAAAACCTTAGAAGCTGTTCTTTCGCGCAAACAAGTTAATCGCTTAGGAGAGTCATTTATTATTGCGGGGTTTAATAACTTTTTAATTAAAACAGGTGAACCACCAGTATTATACGATAGCGTAAAAACAGAAAAATCCATTACCCGTTTAAAGAACTATTACTTCAACAAAGGGTACTTCGATACGAAGGTAACGCAAGAAGCCAAGCAAATTGGCAAACAAAAGAGAAGTAACTCCTATTATATAACAACAGGAGATCCTTATTTATTAGATAGTATTTCTTATTTGATCGGTACACCAGCATTAAAGACTTTATATGAAGATCATCAATCCAAAAGCTTACTCAAGTCCAATACGGTGTTTGATGTCAAAAACTTTGAAGAAGAGCGAAAGCGAATTACGTCGATTTACAGAAACAATGGAGCTTATCACTTCCAAGAAATCAACATTCGCTATGAGGTAGATACGATTATAGACCGCAAGAACAAAGCTAATATTCTCCTTATTGTAGATCAACAAACGGTAAAATCTGGAGATACCTTAGCTCAAGTTCCTTTTAAGATCTATCAAATTAGCAAAGTAAATATTTTCACCGACAATGTTTCGAAAAACAAGGCATACGTATTAGATAGTATTCAATATAATGGCTTTAATATATACAGTTCAACAAAATTACAATACAAGCCAAAAGCACTGACGGATGCTATATTTATCACGCCAGAAAGCACATTCAGTGATTCAAGACGAATATTAACTTCCCGTTCAATCAGCAACTTGCGCATCTTCAATTATCCTGTAATTGAATATGTTGAAGACACCAATGATCCTAAGGGCAATACGTTAATTAGCAATATCTATTTAACTTCTCGTAAAAAAATGACATTCAATCCCTCGTTGGATGTTACGCATTCGAATATACAAGACTTTGGTATTGGGGGGAGTATGGGATTATTGTTTCGAAATGTTTTTAGAGGAGCAGAAATAGTAGAATTTGGCTTAAGAGGAACGATAGGATCTTCTCGACAAATGAGCAATCCCAATGATGTATTTTTTAACGTTACTGAATATGGAGCAGATATTAAACTAACGTTTCCGCGTTTCCTATTTCCTTTCGCTTCTAATAAAATCATACCAAAAACCATGTTACCTACAACGGCAATGAGCTTCGGTTTTGCCAGACAACGCAACATTGGTTTAGACAAAGACAATTTTACAGGAATCATCAACTACAGTTGGTATCCTTCTCGCACCAACTCGTTTAGTGTGGATGTTGCTAACATTCAATATGTGAGAAACACGAATCCCAACAACTATTTTAGTGTATATAAATCTTCGTACAACAGTTTAAATCAAATTGCACAGGAGTATGAAGTACCTGGAGACTATGTAGATGATAGTGGCAATTTGACCATACAAGGAGAAGGAGCTAATCGCTTTATCAATGATGCATTAGCATCAAATAATCCCTTAGGCATTTCACCGGAAGACTATAGTGAAATACGCAGTATTCAAGAGCGTAAAGTACGTTTATCAGAAAACAACTTAATATTAGCCTCCAATATCACGTTCAATTCGTCAACAAGAACGGGAATTAACGACCATAGTTTTTACACTATTCGAACAAAGGTAGAAGCTGCAGGTGGTTTACTTGATTTGGTAATGAATAACGTAAGTGATAAAGAAGGTCATACGGGTAAAAGAACGCTATTTGATGTAGAGTACTCTCAGTACGTTAAAACAGAATTGGATTTTGTCAAATATTGGGATATAGGACGCCAGCAAGTTGTTGCTATCCGCTTATTTGGAGGTTTAGCAATTCCTTACGGCAATGCAAACTCTATTCCATTCTCCCGCAGCTATTTTTCAGGAGGCTCCAATGACAACCGCGGTTGGCAATCGTATCGATTAGGACCAGGAAAAAGCGGAGGGATTAATGATTTTAACGAGGCCAACATGAAGCTCTTCTTCAGTACAGAATACCGCTTTAACATCAGCGGGAAATGGAATGGTGCTTTCTTTGTAGATGCAAGTAATATTTGGAATGTATTTGACAATATAGAAGATAAAAACTACACCTTCAACGGAGTAAGTTCATTAAAAGACTTAGCAGTAAGTTCTGGTTTTGGAATTCGCTACGACTTTAGTTTCTTTGTCTTCCGATTAGATATGGGATTCAAAACGTATGATCCTTCTATTTACTCTAAACGCAAATGGTTTGGGGAATTTAGCTTCAAAGAGTCTGTCTTGAATGTTGGTATTAATTATCCATTCTAATCAAATAATAATTAGTATTTTTGTCCAATAAATTAAACACACGACTATGGCACACAATATTAAACCTGGAGTAGCATTTGGTGATCAAGTGCAAGAAATATTCAATTATGCAAAAGAGAAAGGTTTTGCTTTACCAGCTGTTAACGTGACTAGTTCTAGTACAATTAACGGTGTATTGGAAACAGCGGCAAAACTAAATGCACCTGTGATTATTCAATTTTCGAATGGTGGTGCCTCTTTTATGGCAGGAAAAGGTTTATCAAATGAGAATCAAAAATCTGCTATTGCAGGAGCTATTGCAGGGGCAAAACACGTACATGCTTTAGCTGAAGCGTATGGTGTGCCTGTTATTTTACATACGGATCACTGTGCAAAAAACTTATTACCTTGGATTGATGGGTTACTAGATGCGAGTGAGGAACATATGTCTAAATACGGAAAACCGTTATTTAGTTCACATATGATAGATTTATCAGAAGAACCTATCCAAGAAAATATTGAAATTTCTAAGAAATACCTTGAAAGAATGGACAAGATGGGTATGACATTAGAAATTGAATTAGGTATTACAGGAGGAGAAGAAGACGGAGTGGATAACTCAGATGTTGATTCTTCAAAACTATATACACAACCAGATGAAGTTGCCTACGCTTATGAAGAGTTGAGCAAAGTAAGTTCTCGTTTTACCATCGCAGCTGCTTTTGGAAACGTACATGGAGTTTACAAACCTGGAAACGTAAAACTTACACCAATCATCTTGAAAAACTCACAAGATTTTGTGGCGAAGAAATTCAATTTAGGACACAATCCTGTTGATTTTGTATTCCATGGAGGTTCTGGTTCATCGTTAGAAGAAATTAGAGAAGCTATTTCTTATGGTGTCATCAAAATGAACATCGATACGGATATGCAATTTGCATATACTGAAGGAATTAGAGACTATATGACTTCAAAAATCGAATATTTAAAAACACAAATAGGAAACCCTGAAGGAGCAGATGTACCAAACAAAAAGTACTACGATCCTCGTGCATGGGTTAGACAGGGAGAAATCACTTTTAATACTCGTTTAGAAGAGGCATTTAAAGACTTAAACAATGTAAATACATTGTAATTTCTGCTCCAAACCTATTAACATAGTATAAACAAAACAGACATTTATGGCTTGGTTTAAAAGAAAAGAAAAAGGAATTCAAACACCAACTGAGGACAAAAAGGATATACCAAAAGGTTTATGGTACAAATCACCAACAGGTAAAATTATAGATTCTGAAGAGCTAGAAAAAAACCTATGGGTGAGTCCAGAAGACGGTTACCACGTTCGAATTGGCAGTAAGGAGTATTTTGAAATTCTTTTTGATAATGGCGATTACAAAGAAATAGCAAAGAGTTTATCTTCAAAAGATATGTTGAAATTTGAGGATACAAAAAAATACGTAGATCGCTTAAAAGAAGCTACTTCAAAAACGCAATTGAATGATGCTGTTCGTGTAGCTGTTGGAAATTCAAAAGGAGAAAAACTTGTTGTTGCTGCTATGGACTTTGCCTTTATCGGTGGATCAATGGGATCTGTTGTAGGTGAAAAAATCGCAAGGGGAATTGATTATTCTTTAAAGCACAATATTCCTTTTTTAATGATTTCTAAATCAGGAGGAGCACGTATGATGGAAGCTGGTTTTTCATTAATGCAAATGGCAAAAACTTCTGCTAAGTTGACACAACTGAGTGACGCTAAGATTCCTTATATTTCACTTTGTACAGATCCAACAACAGGAGGTATTTCTGCTTCTTTCGCTATGTTAGGAGATATCAATATCGCAGAACCAGGTGCCTTAATCGGATTTGCTGGACCACGAATTGTAAAAGATACCACAGGAAAAGATTTACCAGAAGGATTTCAAACCTCTGAATTCTTATTGGAACACGGATTCTTAGATTTTATTACTCACCGTAAGGAATTAAAGAAAAACGTGAATCTATACCTAGATTTAATTTCAAATCGTCCAATTAGATAACAAAAAAGTCTTCCAAAATGGAAGACTTTTTTGTTATCGGTTAACCGTTATCGGTTAATTTTCTGATTTAAGGATATATATTCTTTAATCGATAATCTGGCGAAAAAGCAACTGGCGAAAAAACGAAAAAGTCATCAATTATCAGTTATCGGTTATGGGTTATCGGTTATGGGTTGAAAGGTTAATCGGTTAAACCATCTAATCCTCCTAAACATATTTTCTTTAATCGAAAATCTGGCGAAAAAGCAACTGGCGAAAAAACGAAAAAGTCATCAATTATCAGTTATCGGTTATGGGTTATCGGTTATGGGTTGAAAGGTTAATCGGTTAAACCATCTAATCCTCCTAAACATATTTTCTTTAATCGATAATCTGGCGAAAAAGCAACTGGCGAAAAAACGAAAAAGCCAATCTAAAGGCTATCGGTTAACTGTAAACCGTAAACTGTCAACTGTAAACCATCTAATCCTCCTAAACATATTTTCTTTAATCGAAAATCTGGCGAAAAAGCAACTGGCGAAAAAACGAAAAAACCAATCTAAAGGTTATCGGTTAACTGTAAACCGTAAACTGTCAACTGTAAACCATCTTACATTCCCGATCGAATTGCCTCTACTGGATCTAACTTTGCAGCAGATCGAGCAGGTAAATAGCCCGAAATCAAACCAATTACAATAGACAAGCCCAATCCAACAGCAATGTTAATGAGGCTAAGTACAAACGCAAAATCAAGCCATATACTTACTCCTTTAGCAATCGTCCAAACCAGAATAATTCCCACCATTCCACCGATTAGCGCTAAGATAATTGACTCAAATAAAAACTGCAATAAAATAATACGCCTCTTGGCACCTATTGCCTTTTGAATGCCAATTAAATGGGTGCGTTCTTTAACCGAAACAAACATGATGTTAGCGATTCCAAATCCACCAACCAACAAAGAAAACATACTAATAATCCAACCCACCACATTCATTTGCGCGATAATATTGTCTAAAAACTCCATCATTCCGCCAAATACATTAACAAAGAAGTTGATATCCTCCCCTACTTTGAGCCCTCTAAACGAACGTAATTTTGCCGTAATTTCATCTTCAAAAAGCTTAATATCTGCTTGTTCATAAGGTTTTAATACAATAACGGGTGTATACGCCTTAATGTTATCCCCAAACATTTGTCGAAATAAATTAATGGGAATATAAGCAGTTTCATCATGTCCCCCACCGATTGAAATGGCTCCTTGTTTATCTAAAACTCCAATAACCACAAATTTTCGGCCATACAAACGCACCTCTTTTCCCAATGGATCTTGGCCAGGAAAAAGTGTATTGGCAATTTCATTTCCAATCACCACAACCGCACTTCCATTTACAGCTTCAGATTCATTAAAAAAACGACCACTCGCCATCTTTACGTTATCCAGGTATTGCATATCAGAACTACAGGGGCGCACAATAACATCGTTAGCGTAATACCGATCCGCTTTCATATTTTCATTGCGCACAAAAATATTAAAGGACGCATATTCAACATCCCTTAAATTTCGCTTTAGATAATCATATTCTTCATAAGTAACATTGGGAAACTGATCGATCTTCCAACGCGGAATTTCCGAAGGCCCAAAGGAGTGATTAAAAACATAAATCATATTGCGATCAAACCCACTTAACTCGGATTTGATGGTACGATCCATTGAATCAACAGCTGCTAAAACAGCGATGATAGAAAAAATCCCAACGGTCACTCCTAAGAGCGAAAGCAAGGTTCTTAGTTTATTTGTTCTCAATGCATTGATAGCAAATTGAAAACTACTGAGTAATAACCTAAAATATAGTACCATAGCAATATGTTCTCCTTTTCTCTATTAGTAGAATAAGCGCTTAAAAGTTACACTTCCCTTCTACTTTCTTCTGAAAAAACAAGACAATTTACGTCTCTTAAAATTAAAATAAAAACTTCTCTATTAACTTTATAAATACCTAGACATTAGTTATTTTTGCCGTTTAAATAATAACACACAATGAACACAACTAAAAAGATTCAATCGGCCTTAATTTCTGTTTTTAGCAAAGATGGATTAGAACCTATTGTACGAGAACTACACAAAAACGAGGTAACTATTTATTCTACAGGAGGTACAGAAACTTTCATTAAAGATTTAGGCATTCCAGTTGTTCCTGTTGAAGATATTACGTCATATCCTTCTATTTTAGGAGGTAGAGTAAAAACTTTACACCCGAAAATTTTTGGTGGAATCTTAAATAGACAAGATCACGAGGGAGATATTCAACAAATGCAAGAATTCGAAATTCCTCAAATCGACGTAGTCATTGTAGATTTATATCCATTTGAAAAAACGGTTGCTTCTGGCGCTGGTGAAGCAGATATCATTGAAAAGATCGATATCGGTGGAATTTCATTAATCCGCGCGGGGGCTAAAAACTTCAAAGATACAGTTATCGTACCTTCAGTAAATGAATACGATTTATTCTTACAAATGTTGCTTGAGAACAAGTGCTCAACAACATTAGCACAAAGACGTTTACTAGCGACTAAAGCGTTTCATGTTTCTTCTCATTACGATGGGGCAATTTTCAACTATTTCAATGAAGCGGATGACACGTTGAAAATCAGCCATGCTGAGGGAATTGAATTGCGTTACGGAGAAAACCCTCACCAAAAAGGGCATTTCTTTGGAGATTTCGATCAATTATTTGAGAAATTACACGGAAAGGAATTGTCGTACAACAACCTATTAGACGTTGATGCTGCGGTAAACTTAATGAATGAATTCAAAGGAGAACAACCGACTTTTGCAATTTTAAAACACAATAATGCTTGTGGTCTAGCGCAAAGAAACACGATGAAAGAAGCGTATGTAGATGCCTTAGCTGGAGATCCTACTTCTGCATTTGGTGGTGTTTTAATCGCTAATGGTTTGATTGATGTTGCTACAGCACAAGAAATCAACCAATTATTCTGCGAAGTTGTTATTGCTCCTGCATACGAAACTGCAGCAATTGAGATTTTAAAAGAAAAGAAAAACAGAATTATCTTAGTATTAAATGAAATTGAGTTGCCTAAAAAACACGTACGCACTTGTTTAAATGGTATCTTAGTACAAGATAAAGATCATGTAACTGACAATAAAGACCATCTAACAACCGTTACTAAAGTAGCTCCAACTGACAAAGAAGTAGAAGATTTATTATTTGCTTCTAAAATTTGCAAACACACCAAATCAAATACAATTGTTTTAGTGAAAGACGGGCAACTTTGCGCTTCAGGAACAGGACAAACATCAAGAGTAGATGCTTTGCGTCAAGCGATTGAGAAAGCTAATTCATTCGAATTCAACCTAAAAGGAGCTGTAATGGCAAGTGATGCTTTCTTTCCTTTCCCTGACTGTGTAGCGATTGCTGACCAGGCTGGAATTACAGCGGTTATCCAACCCGGTGGTTCAATTAAAGACGATTTGAGTATTACGTACTGTGATGAAAATAAAATCGCAATGGTTTTCACTGGAATTCGCCATTTTAAACATTAATTTACTAATTTTGTAGAACAACATAAATATTAACTCTAAAAGCCTTTTATATCTATGGGATTTTTTGATTTCATGACGGAAGATATCGCAATTGACTTAGGTACTGCGAACACCCTTATCATTCACGATGGAAAAGTTGTCGTTGACAATCCATCAATCGTTGCTAGAGATAGGACAACGGGAAAAATTATAGCCGTTGGAAAAGAAGCGAGTTTGATGCAAGGAAAAACGCATGGTAACATCAAAACGATACGCCCTTTAAAAGACGGAGTTATTGCTGATTTTGACGCATCAGAAAAAATGATAAGCCTCTTTATCAAAAGCATTCCTGCTCTAAGAAAAAAAATGTTTACACCTGCTTTGCGCATGGTTGTATGTATTCCTTCCGGAATTACGGAGGTTGAAATGCGTGCTGTAAAAGAATCTTGTGAGCGTGTAAATGGTAAAGAGGTTTATCTAATACATGAACCAATGTCTGCTGCTATTGGTATTGGTGTAGACATTATGCAACCCAAAGGAAACATGATTGTTGATATCGGAGGAGGAACAACAGAAATTGCTGTTATTGCTCTTGGCGGTATTGTGTGTGATAAATCCGTAAAAATTGCGGGTGACGTATTTACAAACGACATCATTTACTATATGCGTACACAACACAACTTATTTGTTGGGGAGAGTACAGCAGAAAAGATTAAAATTCAAATAGGAGCTGCAACAGAAGATTTAGAAACTGCTCCAGAAGATATGCTAGTTCAAGGACGTGACTTGTTAACGGGAAAACCAAAACAGGTAACAGTTTCTTACCGCGAAATAGCAAAAGCATTAGACAAATCAATACAACGTATCGAAGATGCTGTAATGGAAACGTTATCTCAAACGCCTCCAGAGTTAGCAGCTGATATATACAATACGGGAATCTACCTCGCAGGTGGAGGATCTATGTTGAGAGGACTAGACAAGCGAATCTCTCAAAAAACAGATTTACCTGTTTATATTGCAGAAGATCCATTACGTGCAGTTGTACGTGGAACGGGGCTTGCCATCAAAAATATTGACAAATACAAAAGTGTATTGATAAAATAAACTAACCTATGCAGCAGATAATTAATTTTTTTATAAAAAACAGTACTAAGTTACTGTTTTTGCTGCTTTTAGTTATATCATTTGTCTTAGTACTACGAACGCATACTTTTCACAAGAGTTCGTTTATTAGTTCGGCAAATGGTGTGACAGGTTACGTCTATGAAAATGTAAATGATTTAAAGGAATACATGCGTCTTAAAACAGAAAATGACGCTTTAGTTCTGGAAAATGCCCTCTTGAAAAAACAAGCTTTCAATAGTGCTGTTATCACGGATTCTATTCCTATTGAATTACCAATTCTCACTACTTCTGAAGAAATCTACAACGTTATTGTAGCCAAAGTGATTAAAAATGAGTTTACCACCAAGGAAAACTATTTAACCATCAAAGGAGGAGAACGAGAGGGTATTACAAAAGATTTAGGAGTAATCAATAGCAACGGAATTGTAGGTATTATTCAAAAATCATCCACCAAATATTCGACGGTACAGAGTATCTTAAACGCCAAATCTAAAATCAATGCCAAAATTAAAGGATCCAATCACTTTGGAACCTTACAATGGGATGGTAAAAGCACGGGCTATGTTCAATTAAATGACATTCCGCGTCTAGCTGAACTCTTCCAAGGCGACACCATTGTCACTGGAGGTATTTCGGATATTTTTCCAGAAAATATTCCAATCGGCACCATTGAAAAAGCGTATACTACTGAAAGCTCCAATTACTTTACCATTGAGGTCAAGCTTTTTAATGACATGACTAACTTAGGGTACGTCTATGTGATTAAAAATAACGACATTGAAGAAATTAACGAACTAGAAGAAGCTACACGCAATGAATAGTGCTATATCCAATATTACGCGTTTTGTTATTTTGCTAATTATTCAAGTATTAGTATTTAACAACTTGGATTTATTCTCCTTTATTAATCCATTTCCGTATATACTTTTTATCGTACTCTATCCAACAGATGGCAATAAAGCGTTATTTTACATCTCTAGTTTTCTTTTGGGACTAACCATAGACATGTTTGAAAACTCTGGTGGTGTACATGCTGCCGCCTCACTCCTACTGGCGTTCAGTAGGCCTTTGGTATTAAAATTTTCTTTTGGTATTAGTTATCAATATCACAACCTCAATATTTATAAAAAAGTAACCAAGGATTTATTTTCTTCTATGGAAGTCCTGGGGTATCTAATTATTATGGTAGTGATTCACCATGTGGTTTTATTTGCACTCGAATTTCTGCGTTTTAATTTTATTTTGGAAATCTTATTGCGAACTTTACTAACAACGGTAGCAACATTAGTGAGTTGCATCTTAATCCTCTATCTGATCAAACCATCTAAACGATGAGAAAGTTATTACTTCCTATCCTCATAGTTGCAGTAACTATAACCATTCTTATTCGACTGTTTTACTTACAAGTCGTGGATGACACCTATATCAAAAAATCAGAAAACAATGCCTTAAAAATCGTTTATGAATATCCTGAACGAGGCTATGTATTCGATCGAAATAAAAAATTACTAGTTGCGAATCAACCTTCGTATGACATTATGGTTATACCAAGAGAGGTTAAAGATATCGACACACTTGCTTTGTGTAAATTACTCGATGTCACCCTCGATGAATTCAATACCAAATTACAAAAAGCAACGGTGTATAGTCCCCGACTGCCTTCTGTATTTTTAGCCCAATTGAGCAAAGCCGAATATGCAGCCTTCCAAGAGAAGATTCGCCATTTCAATGGTTTTTACGTACAGAAACGCTCCTTGCGAGATTATCAAGTAAATGCTGGGGCTAATGTTTTTGGCTATATACGCCAAGTAAACGAAGACAACATCAAAAACAACCCTTACTATCGTTCTGGAGATTTAATTGGTATTCAAGGAGTTGAACAACAATACGAAGATATTTTACGCGGAACAAAAGGAGTAAAATACATCCAACGCGACCGCTTTAATCGAGAAATCGGTTCTTTTAAAGATGGGGTTTACGACACCATCTCGATCAAAGGAAGTGATATTACTTTGACCATTGATTATGAGTTACAAGCCTATGGAGAGCTTTTAATGCAAAATAAACGAGGGGGTATTGTTGCCATCGAACCGAAATCGGGTGAAATTCTTGCACTTATCAATGCGCCATCCTATGACCCTGCCTTATTAGTAGGGAGAGAACGCTCAAAGAACTACACCAAATTATACAATGACTCATTAGCAAAACCACTATACAATCGCGTATTATCTGGAGAATATTCACCAGGATCCCCTTTTAAAATCCTAACAGGTTTAATAGGCTTACAAGAAGGAGTTATTACAGAACACTCTGCCTTTTCATGCAGTAGAGGTTTTTACTATGGACGAGGGGCTTGGATGGGTTGCCACGATACAGGAACTTGGAGTCTGCGACATGCGATTGCGCTATCGTGTAACACTTACTTTGCTCAGACGTATAAAAAGATTATTGAGAAATACAAAACCCCTTCAGAAGGAATTGATCGCTGGAGCAAACACTTAGAGAGCTTTGGACTTGGTCAATTTCTAGGATATGATTTACCTGAAGGTCGAAAAGGTCACATTCCCAATTCGGAATATTACGACCGTTGGTATCCGAACAAAGGATGGAAAAGCACCACGACAATTTCTAATTCTATTGGACAAGGCGAGGTCATTATGACTCCCATGCAGTTAGCTAACATGGCAGCAGCCGTAGCCAATCGCGGTTATTATTACACGCCTCATATCATCAAAGATATTGAAGATCACAATATTGACAAAAAGTTCGTTACCAAACAAGTAACTACAATTGACCCAAAACACTTTGACCCCATTATCCAAGGAATGAATCAAGTATTCCACATTGGTACAGGGCGTAGTGTGGCCGTTCCACAATTGGAAATGGCGGGAAAGACGGGAACAGTAGAAAACTTTACGCGTATCAATGGAAAGCGCTACCAATTAGCCGATCACTCTGTATTCGTTGCCTTTGCACCTGTAGATGATCCTAAAATTGTCATTGCCGTTTTTATTGAAAATGGTGTTTGGGGAGCCCGATGGGCAGCTCCTATTACTAGTTTAATGCTTCAAAAATATTTACTCCCCGAAATTGTTCGCCCAGATTTAGAAAAGCGAATGCTCGAAGGAAGTTTAGAAAGTGAATACAACAAGGTTTTACAACTATTTAATTTAGCAGATAAGCAGAAAAAACAATGAGAAGCGGGAGCGTACAAAAACATATTGATTGGATAACTATTTTATTATACCTGCTACTAGTAGTTGCCGGATGGATAAATATTTACTCCACCTCACTACCTAGTGAAGAAACCAATATTTTTGATTTTAGCCAGATCTATGGTAGACAGCTCGTCTTTATTTTGACATGCATTCCCTTAATTATTCTCATCCTTGCCTTAGACACCAAGTTTTATGAGAAATACGCCCTTATCTTTTACATCTTGGGTATTCTCTCCATTCTCGGTTTATTTGTCTTTGGTAAGTCTGTAAAAGGACAAACCAACTGGTACCAAATCGGAGGATTAGGTATTCAACCTTCTGAATTTGTAAAAACGACAACAGCCTTGTTGTTAGCCAAGTACTTTTCAGACAATCAAGGAACGTTAAAGACCCTGAAAGAACAGGTAACGGTTTTTTTGATTATCGGTATTCCAACCTTGTTAATTTTAAAACACGACACAGGAAGTGCCATGTTATTTGCTTCCCTCATCTTTGTTTTATATCGCGAAGGATTACCTTCGTGGTACCTATGGTCCGCTTTTATAACCATCGCTTTATTTGTTGCGGCATTAATAGTAAAACCCTCACTCATAATCACTTCTATTGCACTATTAACACTACTGCATTACTATTTTAACAAAAATATCAATAGAAACCCCTTTATTTACCTTATTTTAGCCACCGTAATGTGCGGTTTTGTTCTGTCTGTGGATTACGTGTACGACAATGTACTCGAACCCCACCAAAAAGACAGAATAAACGTTTTACTCGGTGAAAATGTAAATCTTCAGGCAGAAGGATACAACTTAAATCAATCCAAAATTGCGATTGGATCAGGAGGCTGGTATGGCACTGGTTATTTACAAGGAACCCAAACCAAGGGAGGATTTGTACCAGAGCAACATACGGATTATATTTTCACTACCGTTGGAGAAGAATGGGGATTCGTTGGTTCTAGCACGATTATCGTTTTATTCCTTTGCTTATTTTTCCGCTTAATATACCTAGCAGAAAAGCAAAAGAAGCGATTTAATAGAGTTTACGGATACTGTGTGGTGAGTTTTCTATTCATTCACTTCGCTTTTAATATTACCATGTTAGTAGGCTTATTCCCTACTATTGGAGTACCTCTTCCCTTTTTCTCCTACGGAGGATCGAGTTTAATCGCCTTTACATTGCTGCTATTCATCTTTTTGAAATTGGATGCCAATAGAATTAATGAATGGTAAAAACACGAACAACAATAGAATCAAAATAGAGAAAAAGAAAATGAAAAAAACGTTTTTAATTGCCGGTATGTTGATCCTTGGCTCAACAGCTATGCAGGCGCAAGAAGTACAAAAAGAAACACAGACTACCTCGATTGAAAGTGAACTAACAGCTGTTGAGGAGCCTCTTCCATCTATAACAACGACCGCTGTAGAAGAAGCTCCAATCATGACACAAGAAGAGCTAAAGGCTTTCAAACAAGAACAAAAGCAAATTGAGCGAGAGCGCAAAGCAGCGCTTAAAAAGCAAAAAGAGATCGTTAAAACGCAAAAGAAGATCCAAAAGACAACGGAGAAGCTTAACAAGACAAAAACGAAATACAACAAAGAAAATGATACTTTTAACCGCGATATGGCTTTAGGAAAAATAGCCCCCGTTCAAGAGTTGAAAATCAAAACTAAATTGCACAAATATCAAACGGAAATTGCCAATTTAGAATTTGCACTTAAAGCAGAAGAATACAAATACGAAAATTTAACGAAATAACAAAAAAGCGAAACTCCGGTTTCGCTTTTTTATTTACAATTTACAGGAAACAAAAAAACCGACAACTTTCGTTATCGGTTTTTTTCTGGTGTGGTGCCTCCAGGAATCGAACCAGGGACACAAGGATTTTCAGTCCTTTGCTCTACCAACTGAGCTAAGGCACCAGTTGCTTATTCATCGTTTAAAATTTGTGGTGCCTCCAGGAATCGAACCAGGGACACAAGGATTTTCAGTCCTTTGCTCTACCAACTGAGCTAAGGCACCAGTTTTAAACTAAGAAACTAAAAGCTAATTTTGTGGTGCCTCCAGGAATCGAACCAGGGACACAAGGATTTTCAGTCCTTTGCTCTACCAACTGAGCTAAGGCACCAATTGGCTTTTAGTAAGTGAACTTTTGTTCTCTTAAGCGGTTGCAAATATATAATACTTTTTTATTCTTCCAAAACTTCTCTAGCAATTTTTCTTTATTTATCTTTGTTACCCTAAGCAATGGAAACATGATTTACACTCTTGATATCGGAAACACCAGAACGAAACTCGCTATGTTTGAAAACAATAGCTTGCTAAAAACCGAATATCTTTCGACAAAAAATCTTACAGAAGAACTTTTATTTTTTTTAAAAAAAAATAAAATAAAGCCCAAAATTGTACTGGCAAGCGTGGTTCATCTCGATCCTACCTTGCTCAATTGGCTCCAAACGCATACGGATTTTACCCAAATTAGCCACACCACCCCCTTGCCTTTAATCAACAAATACCAAACACCACATACCTTGGGTATTGATCGTTTAGCGGTAGCCGCAGGAGCAACCATCAAATATCCGAACACTTCTCGCTTGATTATTGATGCCGGAACTTGTATCACCTATGACTTTGTTAACGCCAACAACGAATACTTAGGCGGGGCTATTTCGCCAGGTCTGCAATTGCGCTATAAAGCATTAAATGACTACACGGCAAAACTTCCGTATTTACAAACCGAAGATATTGATTATTTTATTGGACAAAACACAAATCAATCCATTCAATCAGGGGTTATCAACGGAATTGTTGCAGAAATAGACAATATTATAGACCGTTATAAAAAAGATTATCGCGATTTAACAATAATTTTAACGGGAGGGGATACAGTTTTTTTGGCTAAAAGATTAAAAAATATAATATTTGCTAATCCAAACTTTCTTTCTGAAAGTCTGAACAATATATATCAATACATAATTGAAAATGATAAAAAGAATCATTCTTAGCTTTAGCCTTATTTTATCCGCTCAAGCTTTCGCTCAGCAAGGAACCGCTTCTCCTTATTCGTATTACGGAATTGGAGATTTAGGTTACAATGGTACAAATGAATATAAAGCTATGGGAGGTACTAGTGTCTATGCAGATAGTTTGCACCTAAACTTATTGAACCCAGCCGCTATTAGTCAATTAAAGACTACAACATTCACTGTTGGATCCACCTCAAAGTTCTACAACTTCAAATCAAATGAAAGCAATGACAATATAAAACGTCAAACGATTGATTATTTCGTTGTAGGATTGCCGATTTCTAAAAAATCTGCCGTTATCTTCGGACTTCAGCCCTATTCTTCTGTTGGTTACAAAATCGAAAGAGAACAAATCAATGAATTGAATCAGAAAAAATTCAATCAACTTGAGGGAAGCGGAGGTATCAACCGTGTATTTTTAGGTACAGGATATGAAATCACCAAAAACGTTCAAGTAGGTCTTCAAGCCAGTTACTTTTTTGGTAGTACAGATAACACAAACCAAGTTTCTATCCTAGACACAGGAGATGGATTTGGGTTAATATCGAGTACCAATGAAAAGAGAAAGATTGATTACAAAGGATACGAAATTAGAGCAGCCTTACAATACCAAGGAAAGTACAAAGACTACGATTGGCAAGCTAATCTAACGTATAGCCCAGAAACAAAGTTAACAGCGGATAATCTAACCAATTTGCGCGTGATTAATTCAAATGGCGCTATTGTAGATGCAAAGGAAATTTTCAATGAAAGTATCAAGTTAACAAAACCGCAAGAATTAGCAATTGGTGCCGGAATTGGTAAAAGCTTAAAATGGTTTGTATCAGGTCAATTCACTTACATCGAGAATAGCAAATTAGCATCTAGCTGGAATACCGCTCAATATGCAGGTTTTGAAGACACTAAACGCTATGCTATTGGAGGTTTCTACATTCCGAAATACAATTCTTTCACCAGCTATTTTGATCGCGTAGTCTACCGCGCTGGATTCCGCTATGAAAATACTGGATTGGTTTTAAAGAATGAATCAATTAACGATTATGCCTTTTCACTTGGCGCAGGTCTTCCACTATTTGGACGCACTTTATCGAATATTAATATCGGACTTGAATACGGAAACAAAGGAACAAAGAACAGTGGACTAGTTAAAGAAAATTACTTTAACCTTTCAATTGGATTATCATTGAATGATTTCTGGTTCTTAAAACGCAAATTTGACTAATTCAACTCACACATGTTGTTACCAAAAAAAACACCGTACATCGTTTTTTTACTTAGTTTGATTGGTCTTACCGCATGCGAAAGTAAATTTAGAGACATCCAAAAAATACACGATAAAGCTCCTTTTTACCCGGCAGGTATAGCAGAAAAGATGCAAGGTCAATACATTGACTCTGGTCGAGTAAAAGCGATTTTAATCAGTGACAAAATGTTGGATTTCTCTACTGTAAAATATAAGTTTACTGAATTTCCAGATGGAATTCACTTGACTTTCTTCGATAACAATAACAATAAAAACACGGTTGTAGCAGATTATGCCATTCAATATACCGCTACAGAACTTATTGATTTAAGAGGAAATGTAGTCATCACGACTCACGATAATAAAAAATTAGAATCCGACCAGCTGTACTATAACCAACGGTTGGATTGGTTCTATACCAACGGCAAATACAAAGCTTCCACAGATAAAGAAAACTTCACTCAAGGCGTAGGTGTTGACTTCGATGGAAAGTTAAATGTAATTAAAGCTAGAAACAGTTACGCAGAAAGTATTAAAAAAGAAAATTAACTTATGAAAGCATTACAGATTATACCTTTTCTATATCTATTTGTTGCTATTTTATTTATTTATGATGCAGCAACTAAAATCCTAGCAGGTGAACCCTTCTCCAACTATTGGACAAGTTTTCTCGTTGCAGGTTTAGCAATTTTCATGTTCTTTTTCCGCAGAAAATACAGCAAGAGAATGGTCGATCATTACAACAAAAAATAAGCATTAACTACAGATAAAAAACGCAGGATTCTTTTAAACCCTGCGTTTTTTTTATTTATCTAGGTACTTCTTTTTTGATTTCACCTTTGCTTTATAATTTTTCCTCCTCCCCCATTATTCCCCTTTTTACTGTTGCTGAATCAAGCATTAAGTAAAAAATTCTGTTTTTTAACAGTAAAAATCATCCAGAAACACATTCTTTCTTCAAAATAATAGGTTTACCCCTTTTATTATTAAAGAGATAATTGTATTTTCGCTCTCTGAAAAAAATTACACATAATAAAAAAACATGGCAGTTTTATCAAAAATTAGACAAAAGTCGGCGCTGTTAATTGCAGTAATTGGTATTGCTTTATTAGCATTCGTTATTGGTGACGTAGTTAGAAGCGGCGGTGCTGGTTCTTCAAGAAACATTGGAAGCGTAAATGGTGAAGATATCAATACGCAGATTTTTCAACAGAAAGTTTCCCAAGCAGAGCAAGGGAATCAAATGAGTAGAAATCAAGCCTATCAAATGGTTTGGAATACCGAAGTAAATAATATACTGCTAAAAACGGAATTCGAAAAATTAGGATTACAAATCGGAAAGGACCAATTAATCAACGTAGTAAAAACCAACCCTATGTTTGCTAATAGTCCAGAATTCCAAAATCAATTAGGGCAATTCGACATGGCTAAGTTCAATACTTGGGTAATGGCAATGAAACAAGCAGGACCAGAACAATGGCAAGCTTGGTTGAACTATGAGGTAGAATTGGAGAAATTCGGTTTACAACAGATGTATAATGCTTTGGTAAAAGGTGGTGTATACACGACTCAAACAGAAGCTAAATATTCATACCACGGCGAGAATAGCAAAGTAACTTTTGACTATGTATCTGTTCCGTATAGCACAGTGAATGATGATCAAGCGAAAGTGAGTGACTCAGAAATCACAGATTATATGAAAAAACACGAAAATAGATTCAAATCTGAACCTACACGTGAATTGACGTATGCATTTGTTGAAAGCTTACCTTCAAACAAAGACAAAGAAGACGTAAAAGAAACTGTTGAGGCTTTCTTAAGACCAACGGTTCAATATAACGCAGAAACAAAAAAGAACGATACAATTGCAGGTTTTAGAGCAACTAAAGACTTAGTAGCTTATATAAACGCAAACTCAGATGTAAAATTTGACAGTGTTTATTATGCGAAAAAAGATTTGCCATTAGAGTTCCAAGAGCAATTATACAACTTGCCAACTGGAGAAGTATTTGGTCCTTATTTATTCAATGACCACTACTGTATTTCTCGTATGGTAGGTAAGAAAGCTGGAGCAAAAGTAAATGCTGCTCACATCTTAATTTCTTATGCTGGTGCTCCACAAAGTGCAGCGACAAGAACAAAAGAAGAAGCAAAAGCAAAAGCGGATGAAATCTTGAAAAAAGCGACATCAGCTAACTTTGCTGAATTAGCACAAGCTGAATCAGAAGATCCAGGATCAAAAGCAAACGGCGGTAAATACGAAGATGTAGCTAAAGGTCAAATGGTAAAACCTTTCGAGGATTTCATCTTCAACAACGCTACAGGTAAAATTGGAGTAGTTGAAACAGATTACGGATTCCACGTAATCCAAGTTTTAGGAAAATCAGAAGGTGTACAAATTGCTACTTTAGCTAGAAAAGTTGAACCTTCAGAAGCAACAGCAGACGAAGTGTTCGCTAAAGCAACAAATATTGAATCAGCAGCCGCTTCAGGAAACTTAGTAGCAGAAGCTGAAAAAGCAAATGCAGTAGTACAACAAAACGTAACTGTTCGTCCATTTGACGAATACTTACAAGCAGTTGGATCAAGAAGCGAGATTGTTTCTTGGGCATTTAACAACGAAACAAAAGACGGAGATGTGAAGCGTTTTGATATTCCTGACGGATATATTGTTGCTACTTTAGCTTCAACAAACAATACAGGTTTACTTCCAATCGAAGAAGCTAGAAAAATTGTTGAGCCAATTTTAATGAATGAGAAAAAAGCTCAAATCATTAAACAAAAAATGACAGCTGCTACCGTAGAAGAAGTTTCTAAACAAACGAATGCTTCTGTAGCCTTAGTTATGGATGTTACAAGACAAAATCCATTAATTACAAATATTGGAAATGAGCCTCTAGTAGTAGGAACAGCTTTCGGAACTGCATTAAACCAAAGTTCAAAATTGATTGACGGAGCAAATGGAGTTTACATGGTAAAACCTACCCGCATTACTTTAGCACCAGACTTAGACAACTACAACAACTACAAAAACAAAACAGAAACTGTAGTTCGCTCAAGTGCTTCATCTAAAGTATTACAAGCTTTAAAAGATCAAGCTAAAATTAAAGACAACAGAATTGGAATGATCCAATAATCATATCAAAAGCCATCTACGATTAGATGGCTTTTTTTATTCCTACTCGTTTAACTAAGAAAAATACCTTATTTTTGCTCTGAATTCTATATTTAACACGATACATATGAAAGCATACGTTTTCCCTGGTCAAGGTGCTCAATTCACTGGAATGGGTAAAGATTTATATGAAAGTTCAGCAATAGCAAAAGAACTATTCGACAAAGCAAACGATATTCTTGGTTTCAATATTACAGACATTATGTTTGAGGGAACTGCAGAGCAATTAAAAGAAACACAAGTAACACAACCTGCTGTATTTTTACACTCTGTGATCTTAGCTAAAACAATTGAAAACTTCAATCCAGAAATGGTTGCCGGACATTCACTTGGTGAATTTTCAGCTTTAGTTGCCAATGGTACACTCGCTTTTGAAGATGCTTTAAAATTAGTTTACCAAAGAGCAATGGCCATGCAAAAAGCATGTGAAATAACTCCTTCAACCATGGCAGCTGTATTAGGTTTAGAAGACGCTATTGTAGAGCAAGTATGCAACGAAATTGACGGTGTTGTTGTAGCAGCTAACTACAATTGCCCAGGTCAATTAGTGATTTCTGGAGAAACGACTGCAGTAGAAAAAGCATGTGAAAAATTAAAAGAAGCTGGTGCTAAAAGAGCCTTGCTACTTCCTGTAGGTGGAGGTTTTCACTCGCCTATGATGGAACCTGCAAGAACAGAACTAGCTGCTGCTATTGAAGCAACAACATTCAACCAACCTTCTTGTCCTGTATACCAAAACGTACCTGCAAGCGCAGTAAGTGATCCCGAAGTAATTAAAAACAACTTGATTGTACAATTAACAGCTCCTGTAAAATGGACACAATCTGTACAACAGATGATCGCTGATGGAGCCTCTTCATTCACTGAAGTTGGTCCTGGAAAAGTTTTGACCGGTTTAATCAAAAAAATTGACAAAGACGCCGAAACTTTCAACTTCTAAAATTCAAACAACTTCTATATCCAAAAATCCTTGATCCCAAAACATCAAGGATTTTCTATTTACTTTAAAACCGTGGAAAAATTATCACTTCAAGAGTGGGTATTAATCTTCACATTGGCTAGTTTAACCGCTTTAGGACCACTCGCCATCGATATGTATCTACCCGCTTTTCCCAAAATAGCTACTGACTTACAAACAGAAGTAAGCTATGTTCAAATTTCCTTATCGACCTTCTTAGGTGGTTTAGCTGTCGGACAATTATTTTGGGGCCCCATATCCGATAAATATGGAGCTAAAAAACCCATTATCTTATCCTTGAGCATTTTCATCTTAACCTCTTTTGCTTGTATGTATGTGTCTGATATCAAAATGATGTGGGCCTATCGTTTTTTACAGGCTTTCGGAAGTAGTGGTGGACTTGTAATCGCTCGATCGATTGTCAACAAGCGATTCGATAAAGACAAAACCTTAAAGATATTCAGTATTTTGGCCTTAGTTGGAGGAGTTGCTCCTATTGTCGCTCCTATCTTGGGAAATGCTGTGCTTAAATACTTTGATTGGCCTCACATTTTTACTGCTATGGGCGTATTTGCTCTATTCAGTATCGCCATGACCTTTACCTTTCTAAAAGAAGACTTTTCAAATCGATTACCTTCATTAGAAGTGAAATCCATTCTTCAAAATTACAGGAAGCTCTTTGAAAATAAAACCTTTATCACCTATACCTTTGTTGGAAGTATTGCCTTCAGCTGTTTGATGTTATACATCTCCAATTCCCCGGTACTTGTAATGGAAGTTGGCGGATTGAGCAGCACAGCCTTTAGCATCGTGTTTATGGTCAATTCTTGTGGATTAATGATAGGCTCCTTCCTCACTTCTTCTTTTTTGAGGAAACGCTTAGAACCGAAGAAAATAATTACCCTAGGCACGAGCATTCAGCTATTTTCTGCACTTAGTTTATTTGGCTTGATTATACTAGAGACCTCTATCTATTATCAATTGGTTCCTCTTTTCTTTTTTGTGTTGCCTTTGGGAATGATTTTCCCGACGTCAACCACCTTAGCTTTATCACCTTTTAAAGCAGAATCAGGTATTGCCTCTGCTCTATTCGGAGCTTCTCAATTGGCCTTTACCTTCTTAACCTCTGTTTTATTAAACACTTTAAACGACGGTTCCATGTATATTGTGGCGCTCTCATTAGCGGCTTGCGCCTTGTGTTCGCTCCTTATCAATACATTAACTCAAAAAGCATAAAAAAAAGCCTCGACTAGACATGTCGAGGCTTTTTTTATGTATGAAACAGACTATCCTAAAAAGGCTTTAATCTCATCCGTAATAAATTGAATTTGATCTTCTTCTAATTCAGAGTGCATCGGCAAGGACAACACTTCTTTTACCAATTGGTTAGTCACAGGAAAATCCTCTTCTTTATAACGAGGGTCCAAATACGCCTTTTGGTTGTGCAATGGAATTGGATAATAAATCGCACAAGGAATACCTTTTGATTGTAAATGAGCCATTAACCCGTTGCGATCTGCATTTACAATACGCAACGTATATTGGTGGAATACGTGGCTATCAGCATCTCCTTCAACTTTTGGTGTGATCACATTCGGGTGATTCGCCAAAGCTGCTGAATACTGATTAGCAGCATCTCTTCTCGCTTTATTATATTGATCTAAACGCGGTAATTTCGCGTTTAATACCGCTGCTTGTAAACTGTCTAAACGAGAGTTAACCCCAACTACATCATGGTGGTAACGCTCATACATTCCGTGATTTACAATCCCGCGAATACTATGTGCTAATTCGTCATCATTCGTAAAAATAGCACCACCATCACCGTAACAACCTAAGTTTTTAGATGGAAAGAAAGACGTTGCCCCAATATGAGCAATTCCTCCCGTTTTGACTTTAGTGCCATTTGAAAATGTATAACTAGCCCCGATACCTTGCGCGTTATCTTCAATCACATATAAATTATGTTCCTTAGCAATTTTCATAATTTCCTCCATATTCGCTACGTTACCGAACAAATGTACAGGTACGATGGCTTTTGTTTTAGGAGTGATTGCTTTTTTAATAGCTTCTACATCAATATTCATGCTATTTGGGCAAACATCCACCAAAACTGGCGTTAATTGCAACAAAGCAATTACTTCAACCGTAGCAGCAAAAGTAAAATCAGCTGTGATTACTTCATCACCAGGTTGTAATCCCAGTCCCATCATGGCAATTTGCAGTGCATCTGTTCCATTAGCACATGGAATCACATGCTTTACCCCTAAATACTTCTCTAAATTGGCTTGAAAAGTATGTACTTGAGGTCCGTTGATAAATGCAGAAGATTCTAAAACTTCTTGAAAAGATTGATTTACTTCTTCTTTAATTCCTTCATATTGACTTTTTAAGTCAACCATTTGAATTTGTTTCATCACATTGGATTTAGTATCTCTAAGTCTTTGGCTCCTCCTTATTTTAGAGCTAAATAACTCGACTGTCGATATGTTTTACAGCCACAAAAATACTAATTTCTTTACTTCAAAAATCTTTTCTTTACTAAAAGAAACGTAATTTCGCTAGATAAACAATTCTATATGCTATTTCTATATAATCTACTTATTCATATCGCTACTGCAGTCTTGCCTCTTATTGCCTTATTCAATAAAAAGATTACCTTATTTGTTCAGGGCCGAAAAGCGTCTTTTACCATTTTAAAGCAACACATTCAACCCACAGATCGCGTATTTTGGGTGCATGTTGCTTCTTTGGGAGAGTATGAACAAGGCTTACCGATTATGGAAGCTCTCAAAGATAAATTCCCTGACCACAAAATTGTATTAACCTTCTTTTCCCCTTCTGGATATGAAGTAAAAAAGAATAATACCCTAGCAGATGCCACGTTGTATTTACCGATGGACACGCAAAAAAATGTCAACACCTTTTTAAAACTTGCCCATCCAGAAAAGGTGTTTTTTGTAAAATATGAATATTGGCCCAATTACCTCCATCAAATAAAGAAACAAAAAATTGAAACCTATTTGATTTCAGGAATATTTAGACCCAATCAAGTTTTTTTCAAATGGTATGGCGGTTTCTACAGAAATGCCTTACAAGCCTTTACTTATTTCTTTGTACAAAATGAAGAATCACGTGATCTTCTTTCCTCTATTCAATTAAATAATAGCGAAGTAGTCGGGGATACGCGTTTTGATCGTGTAAGTCAAATTCTAGAAAACGATAATACCCTGCCGTTTTTAGAAGAATTGACACAAGGTAAAACCAAACAAACAATCGTTGTGGGTAGCTCATGGCCACAAGATGAAAAGATAATCATTGACTACATCAATCAGACACAAGATGAAGAAATAAAATTCGTGATTGCCCCTCACAATATCAAACCCGAACAGATTAATCAACTTTACAAAGCCATTGCAAAGCCCAAACAACTCCATTCCAATTACAAGGCAGGAGTGACAGACGTATCCCAAACGCAAGTCTACATTATCGATGCCTATAGTTTATTGACCAAAGCGTACAGTTATGCAACAATTGCATATGTAGGAGGTGGATTTGGAGCTGGTATACACAATATTTTAGAAGCAGCTACCTTTGGAATTCCCATCTTGATTGGACCCAACTACAAGAAATTTCAAGAAGCAAAAGACCTGATTCAATTGGGTAGTTGTATAGTTATTAACAATGAAGACGACTTTATCAACAATTTAAGTAAGTTATTAACAAATGATACTTTTCGCTGTGAATTAAATCAAATCAGTTCCACCTTTATCCATGCCAATAAAGCGGCAACACAAAAGATTATAAACCACGTATTCAATTAGTTAAAACAGATAAATACTTTTTACATCATTTAAAAGTTATCAACATTTCACTATACACCCTTGCATTTAATTTGTTGATAACTCGATTAACCAAAATAAAAATAGCGTAAAATATTCGCTAAAAAATAAAAAAAGGTAAGTAAACGCTTTTGTTTACTTACCTTTTATAATATGAATTAATAATTACACTATAGGTAACTTATAGAAAGTTAGAGGTATATAAAAATTATAACAATACCGAACGAGCAATATAAGGCAAAATATTGATTGCCACAATAGTTTCAGGACTATTTGTTAAATGAAACTCATACCTTAAGAGTATTTATTTTTTTAAACACCTCAATCACAAGGGAGGTTCCTACATCCTTTACATATCTTATAAAGGCTTGGTAAAACCACTTTTTTTTAACATCCTTATCTTTTTTTCACTTTACTGTTTATTCCTCTCTGTCACTCTTTGCTATTTTGTTCGCTGAAAAGGCAAAACAGAAGAAGTATAGATCGCCACATCCTTCCTTTTAGAAGAAAATTACATAATCACCAATTTTATTATCCTTTTTTCAGTACTCCTTCCTAAAAATCACATAAATCGACACACCATCATTTAACGCCTTGTTTATTTTTCTGAAAATACACTTAAAATGAGGGATGCAGGCATAAACCGTAGTACCTTTTACATGAATAGTTGTATCTTGCCCGAAATAAAAAAATAACGAACACTTTTATGAACTTAAGACTTAAAAACGCATTTAAACTGCTCGTTGCACTTCTTATTGTTCCTGTTTATGCACAACAAGGAGGTATGTGGATTCCTTCTTTGCTAGAGGGAATGAATGAAAAGGAAATGACGACCCTAGGAATGAAAATGTCCATTCAGGATATTTACGATGTAAACAACTCAAGCATGAAAGATGCTGTTCCACACTTTAACGGTGGATGTACATCAGAGGTTATTTCTCCTCAAGGATTATTATTGACAAATCACCACTGTGGATATGGTCAAATTCAATCACACTCTTCTGTAGAACACGATTATCTCGCAAATGGTTTCTGGGCGAAATCACAAGCAGAAGAATTGGCAAACGACAATTTGGAAGTTACCTTTATTGTGCGCATTGAAGATGTGACAAGCGCTGTCATGCATGGAATAAAAGCTAAGGATACTGAAATCCAAAAGCAAGAAAAAATCAATGCAAATATCTCGCGTACTGTTGCTACTTTCCCTAAAAAAGAGTGGCAAGAAAACAAGATTAAATCTTTTTACGAAGGAAATCAATACATCTTATTTGTTACCGAAACCTTTAAAGATGTTCGTTTAGTTGGTGCACCGCCTTCCTCTATCGGTAAATTCGGTTCAGATACGGACAACTGGGTATGGCCACGTCATACAGGAGATTTTGCTTTGTTCCGCATTTATGCAGATAAGAACAATCGTCCTGCTGCTTATTCCAAAGACAACGTACCGTACACACCGAAACACTTCTTCCCTATTTCACTAGATGGAGTAGCGCAAGATGACTTCACTATGGTATTCGGTTACCCTGGTCAAACACAAGAATATTTACCTTCTTTTGCTATTGAACAGATCATCAATGATTTGAATCCAGCAAAAATTGGGGTAAGAGACGTCGCGTTAAAAATAACGGATGAATACATGCGCAATGATCAAGCAATTAAAATTCAATATGCTTCTAAATATGCAGGAACTGCAAACTACTGGAAAAAGTGGATTGGAGAAAGCCAAGGATTGAAAAAAAGCAACGCTGTAGCGGCTAAAAAAGCATTCGAACAAGATTTTATTGCACGCGCGAAGAAGAGTAAAAACGCAAAAGAATACACTGCTATCTTACCTAAATTCGAAAAATTATACCAAGAAATCGCTCCTTATTCATTAAGCAGAGATTACTTTATGGAGGTTGCCTTGAGAAATGGAGAATTATTAGCAGCTGCTTGGAGACTTACTGCGGTAGAGAATGCTGCAAACAACGAAGCACAGTTTCAAAGTAGAAAGGCAAATTTATTGCAATCACAAGAGCGTTTTTACAAAAACTACAATAAGGCCGTGGACAAAGACGTCTTCAAGGCAATTGTAACCTTGTATAAGAACAATGCTCCTGAAGCATACTTAGCTGCTGAATTAAAGCAAGCTGACATTTCTGCTTTAACAGAAGAAATTTACAGTCAAAGTAAATTAACTTCTTATGAAGGATTAAAAGAATTACTAAACGGAGACGCAAACCAAGTAAAAAAGGCTTTACTAGCTGATAAAGGATACGTATTTGCCAAAAGCTTAATTGAAAACTATCAAGCAAATATTCTTCCTAAATACGAAGCGCTAGACTTAGAGATTAAAGCTTTACAACGTACCTATATGAAAGCCCAATTAGAGCTTTATCCAGATGCGAGAATTTTCCCTGACGCCAACAGTACCCTACGCGTTACGTATGGTAAAGTAGATGGTTATGCTCCAAAAGACGCTATCTATTATGAACCTGTTACTCACTTAGACGGAATTATGGAAAAATACGTTCCTGAAGATTATGAGTTTGATGTTCCTGCTAAACTTATTGAGTTATACAATGCAAAAGACTATGGTGCGTATGCAGAAGATGGTAAACTACCTGTAAACTTCATTGCGACCAACCACACAACAGGAGGAAACTCTGGAAGTCCAGCTATTGATGCACACGGAAATTTAATAGGATTAAACTTTGACCGCGTTTGGGAAGGAACCATGAGCGATATTTACTATGATCCTGCAATTTGTAGAAACATTATGGTGGACGCACGCTACATTTTATTTATTATTGACAAGTTTGCAGATGCAAAACACCTAATAAATGAGATGAAATTAGTGAATCCTAAAAAAGATAAAAAATAATACGCTGATTTACTGATAATTACGAATTATTTTTTTATATAAAAATATTTTACAAAAACAAATAATTGAATGAAATATTTTCTATATTTGTATCGAATTAATAATTAACTTTTATAACTTTAGTAAAATGAAAAAAATCGCATTAAGCATTGCTTTAGTAGCTATGATGGGAGTATCTTTTGTTTCTTGTAAAGACACTGCAAAAGAACCAGCTCAAGAAGAAGTAACAACTACAGAAGAAGTAGCTCCAATCGAGGAAGCTCCTGCAACTGAAGAAGTTGTAACTGAAGAGGCTCCTGCTACAGAAGAAGCTCCTGCTACAGAAGCTCCAGCTACAGAAGAAGTTGCTAAATAATTTTAGCTAGCAATAAAAAAGCTCCCACAAGGTGGGAGCTTTTCTTTTTTATATCCTTTCCATTTTTACTTATTCAAGACTAATAATTCTTCTAGAATTTTTCTTTCATTCGATAAACGAGGTACTTTGTGTTGTCCTCCTAATTTATCACTTCCCTTTAACCAATCGTAAAATAATCCTTGACGCGCCTGATGTAAAACCAATGGATTTAAGGTCATATTGTTATATCGCTTAGCCTCATAATCTGAATTGACTTCTTGAAGACATTGATCTAATACTTCTGAAAACTTATTTAAATCGCGAGGAGCTTTAGTGAACTCTACAATCCATTCATGTGCTCCTTTTTCTGTTCCTGCCATAAAAATAGGGGCAACTGTATATTCGGCCATTTCTACTTGAAATAAAGAACAAGCTTTCGCCAAAGCGCGATCTGTATTTTCTACCATCAACTCTTCACCAAATACATTAATGTGATGCTTCGTTCTTCCGGTGATCTTAATTCGATAGGGCAATAAACTCGTAAAACGAACCGTATCTCCAATCAAATAGCGCACTAAACCAGCATTCGTAGTAATTAACATGGCGTAGTTCTTTCCTATTTCAACATCCCTTAGAGCAATGATTCGCTGAGCACTCGTACCAAAAGTATCCATAGGGATAAACTCATAGAAAATACCATAGTCTAACATCAAGAGCAATTCATTGCAGCCATTTTGATCTTGAATAGCAAAAAACCCTTCTGAAGCATTGTAGATTTCGTAATACTTGAAGTCACCACTAGGCAGTAATTTTTGGTATTGCTCTCTATAGGGCTCAAAACTCACTCCGCCGTGAAAATAAACTTCTGCGTTTGGCCATAAATCTAATAAACTTCCTTTTCCTGATTCTTGCATAATCTTATTAAAAAGAACCAACATCCAGGAGGGAACACCCATAAAACTCGTTACATTTTCATTTTGCACTTCCTTAATAATCGCATTCATTTTAGTTTCCCATTCTGCCATCAACGAAGTTTTATTGGAAGGCGTACTACTAAACTCCGCCCAAAAAGGCATATTATCGATTAAAATAGCAGATAAATCACCAAAAATCGTATTGTTATCTTCATACAACTGTTTACTTCCACCCAATCGCAATCCTTTTCCTGTAAATAACTGGGAATTTTCATTGTTGTTGAGATACAAGCAAAGTAAATCCTTAGCTGCTTTATAATGACAGTTCTCTAAAGCTTCATTACTAACGGGAATGAACTTACTCTTCGCATTGGTTGTACCACTTGATTTAGCAAACCAACGAATAGGCTCAGACCAAAAAATATTATTTTCGCCTCTTCTAGCCCTTTCTATAAAAGGTTCAAACTCTTCATAGGTATAAATAGGCACACGTTCTGCAAACGTTTCATAACTTTTAATACTCGCATAATCATATTGCTTTCCTAGTAAAGTTTTTTCATTCGCCTTAATTAAGCTTAAAAAAACATCATTTTGAACCTCATTGGGGTATTTTCGAAATAAATCTATTTGATGAATTCTCTTTTTCAGAATCCATGAAGCAATAGAATTAACAATTGTCAGTGCCATATATACATTATTAATAAAGTAAACTCCTTTTTTCTGCAAAAAGAGAATCTAAACAATAAATTTTGTTTTTGTACTTTTACTCCTTACCCAAAAATAACAATTTTATTTATGCTATACGAAGGAGTTTTAAACAAAATGCAAACGGAATGGAGTAGCCCAATTGAATACTATTTGGTCTTTCAAAATAACTTCATCAATTTGAATCAAGTATTAGATCGTCGACTAAAAATTTCATTTGTCGATTACCAATGTTTGAACTGTGGCTTACACAAAAAAATATTCCGCCAAGGGTTTTGTTACGACTGTTTTTATGCGAGCCCTGCTGTGGGAGATTGGATTATGCGTCCAGAATTAAGCACGGCCCATTTGGGAATTGCAGATCGAGATTTAGCTTATGAAAGCAAGGTTCAATTACAACCGCATATTGTTTATCTAGCAGCTTCTAGCGATGTGAAAGTAGGGGTTACGCGCAAAACGCAAGTTCCTACCCGTTGGATTGACCAAGGGGCTTCAAGTGCAATTCCCATTATTGAAGTGCCCAACCGCTATTTGGCAGGAATTACAGAAGTCGCTTTAAAAGATTTATTTACAGATAAAACAAATTGGCGAAAAATGTTGCAAAATGATATCATCGACACTGATTTGTTATCCATTAGAAATACATTAGGAGATAAACTTCCTGAAGAAGTGCAACCTTACTTTGCCTCTACCTCAGCAGATTTATGTCAATTAAATTATCCCGTGTTAGAATTTCCAACTAAAATAAAAAGTTTAAACCTAGATAAAACGCCAGCTTATCAAGGTGTTTTAAAGGGAATAAAAGGGCAGTATTTACTATTTGAAGACGGTACGGTATTCAATATTAGAACGTATGAAGGTTATGTCGTTCAAATTGACATTGAATAAAAAAGGAAGCACTAGAAATACCCCAAAAAGTTAGACTCTTTTTGGGGTATTTTTTATACTTCATTTTCTGTTCAATTGATTTTCAATATCTTTTATCCTTTTCAACAATTCACTCCAAGACAAACTCTCTCCCATAATCATATATTCTTGCATAGTAGCGTAATCAGCCTTCCAACGACTCGTCACTTCTTCTGGTGGCAAAATACGAAGTTTACCCTTTTTATGATTGCTGTAATTTAATCCTCTTATTGGTGTCATTCGTTGTCGATGTTCTACTAATAGATCAAATAACCTATCATCTGCAATAGCGAGTAGACCCTAAGGAAAGGTTAGTTTGTTCTATGATTACTTTTTTTGTTCTTTTTTCAAGTCATTCCACCTACACCGCTGATGAGTAAAGTTGATTAATTATTTCTTGAATCCATCTTGGGGCGTGTTTCAGCTGAGTCATTCGTGCATTTTGATCCACCTGCTTTACAGCAGGCAATAGTAAATTGAGAAAAGAAGGGCTAATTTCTTTTTTTTCCTTTGCTCTCAATGCTTGTACAAGGAGAAATAATAACTTATCCTTAATCAAAAATGTCTTAGGCACCGTGCGTTTAAAATAAATCGTTCTCGTGCCTATGGTAATTTCTCTAGGTGAACCATCGGTTAAATACACCACTTTCAAAGGGATTTAAGTAGTTAATCCTAGTAAATATTGCGCCATAACTCCTGTAGGTGCAATTTTAATTTTATCGCGTTTTGCAATTTTTATGGCTATATCTTCTATACTGGGATATAGCTTTCCCAACAAACGATCTTCTTTAGGCTTGACGTAGATACCCTGTGCAATTCGTTCTATACTTTGCTTCTTCTCTAATCGAAAAAGCACTTGTCGGATATTATCAGCGGTACCATAAGCGGTAAAATCATCCGCAAAAAAAACATGTCCTTTATAGGATTGTACAATTTTGTTTTCGATTTGATTTTGAACTGAATTTTCCATTTCACCTAGCTTATTATGTCACAAAAACAAGTTTTTTTTGTGACACAATAAGTTAAAAAGAAACATTAAAGTACTTAAGTATACCGCATTAAAAAAGGAGTGAAGTACTTTAATACTTCACTCCTTTTATTTACTTTTCTTTTATTTACTCACTTTTCTTTTTGCCAAATAGATCTTTCAATCCTTTGCTTATCTTATCAACGGTTTCTTCCGTTTCTTTTTTCTTTTTTTCCTCTTCTGGGGTTGACTCTCCATTTGCATTTTCTTTCCCTTTATTTCCTCCAGTCAACAAATCCTTTAACGCATCTTTTCCTTTATCAAGGTATTTATTCGCTTGATCTTCGGCAATCTGTTTGGTTAAGTTCGTCACTACCTCGTTCATATTAGTTCCTACTTTCGGCGCACTAAAATTACCTGTTAAGTCTACTTTTACTGGAATAGCATCGTATTTAGCGCTTTCTTGTGGACTTAATTTAGCTAATAGGTTCGCTACATCTGATCCTAGCATTTTCGCTGGCACCTTGAAATCTAACGCATAATTCATTTGTTGGTCAAAACCGTGTTCTCCTGAAATTTGAACATTCATATCTTTTACTTTCAAGTCAAAGGGAGAAACTTGTACTTTACCATCTTTGAATTTTAAATGAATGCGTTTATTGTTTAAATCTAATTTACTCAAATCAACAAATTTCACGGCTGAATCTAAAGAAGAAAGCAATTTCGAATTGGCTACATTCACTTGTGAATTCAAGATATCTCCTGTTAAATCTCCAGATAGCGTATTCATAATCGGCGAAAAATCACTTCCTTCTAACTGCCCATCCAATTTAATGGTAGCGTTGATATTCCCTGCAATAATTCCAGCAATAGGGGCAATCTTTTTTAAGAACTCGAATTGCGTAAACGTTTCTTTGATATCCAAGGTCTTCAAGCCTAAATCCATATTGAATTTGGGTTGAGCTGTTTTAGTCGACACATCACCTGCAAACGCCAACTTTCCACCAAAAAGATCCGTCGTCATATTTTCTAAACGCGCCGTTTCATCCTTTACAACTAGTCGTCCTTTTACATTTTTAAGTGTTAGATTATCATAAACAACCGTTTTGGCATCTGCATTAATGGTACAGTCTAAAAAAGCGGGAATCTTTAAAGCCTCACCTTGTGCTACTGGTTTTGCTTTATCTGTTTTATCTTTCTCTGTGGTAGGAGCTGTTGCTTCTTCTTTTAGTAAATCTGCCAACACAAAATTAGTCGATCGAACATTGAAATTTCCTTTCAACGTTTGTTTATTGAATAAGAATCCATATAAATTATCCAAGCGTCCATCGGCAGCTACATCTGTTTGACCTGTAGCTAAAATAAATTTATTCAAGCTCACGTGATTGGTATTAAACGCAAGAGCAGCTTCTTTGATATCCAAAGGTTTTGCCATCGCATCTGACGCAAAATGAAAATTGGTTAAACTAATATCCCCTGCATTTTTGATGTTTTGATATTGGCTTTTCTCTACCGAATTCATATCAAAATTGGTTGTCACATTCGCCCTTAAAATTCCAGTCAATGGCACATCTAATTGTACAGGATACGCTTTAGACACATTGGCTAAATTAATCACCCCATTCAATTTCGCATCCACAAGTGGGTTTTCGGTCAAATTTTTAATATTTGCGCTCGCATTAAAAACATCTTGATCAATTTTAAAAGACAATTTATTCAAATCAACATAAGTATCTTTCACCAACCCTGTTTTATTCATGATTTGCATGTCCAAAACAATTTGCTCTACAGCTTTAGGTAAGTCAGGATACTTAAATGAAGCTTTGTTTGCCGCCATTTCAATCGCTAATGTAGGAATAGTCGTTTCCGTTAAATTCCCTTTCACCTGTCCTGCTACTTTAAATTCCCCTGTTGTTGTTACCCCTTTTAGTCCCCCTGCGTACGCTTCGGGAATGAGTCCCAAAAAGTTTTTAAAGTCTGAATCTGGTGTAGCAAAAGACAAATCAAAAGCCTGCCCTTCTTCTAACAATTGAATTTTTCCATCAAATTGCAAAGGCAGTTGGTTGATCAACGCTGTATTTTCTTTGAAGCTGTAGATTTGTTGATCCATATCCATGCCAATCATCGCATTCAAAGACAACTGCACTTGATTTAAAAAAGAGGTTCCATCCATAACAAAAGAAACTTTTGCGTTGGATTTCGTATCTAAATCTAGAACATTAGCCGTTAAATTTCCTTTTCCTTCGTGGTTGAACTCCTCTATGATAAATTTCATTTTCGAGCTTAGATCCGTATAGGTAATCTTGGTATTTTCAATTTGATAATGCTGTAAAGCCAGTGAAAAAGGTTTATCTTCTTTCTCTTCCTCCTCGTCTTTTTCGTCCTCGTCTTTTAATGCAATATCGTAGTTGGCAATTCCTTGCTCATTGACTAAAACGTTAATTGCCGCGTCTTTCAATAGAATTTCTTGAATGTTCATCGGTTTATCTGCCCCATTAAACAACTCCATGACGGACATTTGCAATCCAATAGTCTGAGCATGCAATAAAGTATCCCCTGCGAAAGGCTCATTGTTGACAATGGTTAATCCGTCAATGGTTACTGTTGCTTTGGGAAAATTTTTGAGTAAACTCAAATTCACCTTGTCAAAAGACACCGTTGCCGTTAGGTTATCATTGATCGTTTTCAGTACTAAATCTTGAATTTTACCCTTAAATAAAAAGGGTGCGGCAAGTAAAAGTAGGAATAGTCCCACTATAATTCCACCGACCCATAATGCAATTTTCTTTTTCATAATCATCTAATTTTATACAAAATAACAAAAAAAAGAGTCAACTCAAATGAGATGAGTTGACTCTTTCCATATATTAGGTAAATCTTAACCTATTGAATCTTAATTTCGAAAGGCATTATCGCCTGTGCTCCTTTCAGTGAATTGAAATAATTTAATCGCTCTATCATTTCAAAATTCGCTTGTCCGATTTTTTCTTTCAACAATTCATCCTGTGTTTGCATGATTGAGGCACCTAAGAAATTGCGCAATAAATCATTAAATTTTAATTCATATTCCGGGTAACTTACTACGTTGTAGTTATCGATTTCCACTTTATTCGCTGCGTATGCAATAGCAGCATCTAGACCACCTAGTTCATCCACTAATCCTTTTTCTAAAGCATCTACACCGGTCCAAACGCGTCCTTGTGCAATTTCATCTACTTTTTCAAACGTCATACCACGACCAGCAGCTACTCGATTTACAAACGTTTCATAGATAAATTCGATACTTTCAGTAATTTCCGTTTTAAATGATTCATCCACTTTTCGGAATGGACTATATGAAGTGGCATTTTGATGTGTTTTCACTTGTTCTGCATTTACTCCGTATTTCGTAGCTAGCGTACTAAAGTTTGGCAACATACCAAATACGCCAATAGATCCTGTAATCGTTGCCGGATCAGCAAAAATACGATCTGCACCACAAGCGATATAATATCCACCTGAAGCGGCTAAATCTCCCATAGAAACAATTACAGGTTTCACTTTTTTCGTTAATTCGATTTCTCTCCAAATCAATTCTGAAGTCAATGCACTACCTCCTGGGCTATTTACACGCAATACAATAGCTTTTACTTTGTCATTTTGACGTGCTTTTTTTAAGGCTCTATTGATAGATCCCTCTCCTATAAAGCTCACATTTCCTTCTCCATTTAGGATTTGTCCTTGTGCATAAATCACAGCAATCTGATCTGTAGTTGATTTTTTCGCACTTGATACATCTGCTTTAATATATTCTAATACATCAATTTTGTTGTACTCTTTATCTTGAGCGACTGCTAATGCTTTTTTAATTCCTGCGTGATACTCATCCTCATAGGCAACTTTATCCACTAGTTTTACTTGTACCGCTCTTTCAGGTGTTCTTGCAGCCAAGTTGGTAGCAATGGCATTTAAACTATCTACACTAATATTTCTACTTTTTGAAATATCATTCACTAAGGTGCTCCAAATAGAATTTAAGAAAACCGTAATTTGCTCTCTATTCGCTTCGCTCATTTCTTTTTCTAAATAAGGCTCAACTGCACTTTTGTATTTTCCATGGCGGATTACTTCCATGTGAACCCCCGTTTGATCTTGTAGTCCTTTTAGGTATAAAATTTCAGTTGACAATCCGCGAAAATCAACAGCTCCAACTGGATTAACATAAACCGTATCGGCAACTGACCCCAAATAATACTCTCCTTGAGTAAACGCATTTGCATAAGATAGTACGAATTTACCACTTTGTTTAAAGTCTTGTAATTTCTCTCTAATTTCTCTGCGTTGCACAAAACCTAGAGATGAAACGTTATTGAGAATAGAGATTCCCTTAATGCGATCATCATCCTTGGCTTGTTCAATTGCCATCAGAACATTGGATACTCCGTCTTTATTTTCATCAGAAAAATTAAAATCTTTATAACTGAATTTCCCACCATAATCGTATTGAACAGTTGATAAATCCAAAGTAAGTACTGAATTATTTTTCACCACTACTTTCTCAGTGCTTCCTGCCGCTGCTGCAATGGCGATAAAAATAAAAAACAACAATCCGAAAAAGATAAATAATCCCACGATTGTTGCCAATAAATTTCTTAAAAACTTCATAGTATTACGTTTTATTTCATTAGTAGTTCCTATCGAACAAATGTTACAAAATAAGTATTTTATTTTCATTCAATATCTCCTACAAAGTTAGCATTATTTAAAATTTCTTTTACTTACTTTTGTCTCATGAATACGCAGAACACGCTGGTTTTATCCCTTGGAACCAATCAAGGCGACAAAAAAGCAAACCTTAATAAAGCTATAAATCTCATACACAATGAAGTAGGCACTGTCATCACAGCTTCGCCTATCTATGAATTCCCTGCATGGGGTTTTGAAAGTGAGCCCTTTTTTAACTGTGCCTTGGTCATTCACACCCTTTTAGATGCACAAACGGCCCTTGTAAAAATCTTAGAGACGGAAAAAAAACTTGGCCGTATCCGTCAGGAACAAGTGGGTTATGCAGCTAGAATTATTGATATTGATATCATTGCTTTTAACGAGGAGATCATCAATGAACCTAATTTAGTGGTTCCTCATCCATTGATGCAGGATCGCCTTTTTGTATTACAACCGATGGTAGATTTACAGTTGGATTGGATTCACCCCGTTTTCAAAAAAAACTGTATTCAATTAATACACGATTGTACGGATCAAACTACTTTTAAAAAAGTAGATGTACTCCCTGTTGAATTACAATCCCATCCACTTCGAAAATTAAACTTTGTGGCGATTGAAGGAAATATTGGAGCAGGCAAAACAACCTTAACTAATCGTATTGCAGAAGATTTTAACGCGAAAAGTATTTTTGAAGGCTTTGCAGACAATCCCTTTTTACCCAAGTTCTATCAGGATGCTAGTCGCTATGCCTTTCCGCTGGAGATGTCATTTTTGGCCGATCGCTATTCTCAACTTTCAGACGACTTAGCTCAATTTGACTTATTCAAAGCGTTTATTATAGCGGATTACTACATTTTTAAATCGTTAATTTTTGCTCAAATCACATTAGAGGAAGATGAGTTTCGCCTCTATCAAAATATTTTTGATATCATGTACAAAGAAGCTCCTAAACCTGATTTGTATGTTTTTCTCTATCAAAACACAGATCGTTTATTAGAAAATATTCAAAAACGAGGGCGTTCATATGAAAGTGACATTTCAGGTCAATACTTGGATAAAGTAACCCAAGGTTATTTCAATTTCATAAAAACTATCCCTAGTGAAAAGGTAGTACTCATCGATATTTCCGATTTAGACTTTGTCGCTAACCAATCGGATTATATTCATGTACTCAATCAAATTGCAACAAAATTGACAACATAAAAAAAGCTCCAACGCTTGCGTATTGGAGCTTTTCGCTTTATTGCATTTGTTGGAATAAATCCCAAACAACTATTCCTGCACTTACTGCTATATTCAAGGAGTGCTTTGTTCCGATCTGTGGTATTTCAATCACCCCATCGCTCAAATTGACAACGCCTTGCGAAACCCCTTTGACTTCATTTCCGAATACTAAGGCGTATTTTTTATCTTCTTCAATTTGAAAATCATTCAACATAACGCTGTTTTCCACTTGTTCAATCGCCTGAACAGATACTCCTTCTGCTCTCAATCGCTCTACTACCTCAACTACATCTTTCACGTATTCCCAAGCTACTGTTTCCGTTGCTCCTAAAGCTGTTTTGTGTATTTCTTTATTGGGAGGGGTTGCTGTTATACCACATAAGTACACTTTCTCTACCAAAAATGCATCACATGTTCTGAAAACAGATCCAATGTTGTGTAAACTTCGCACATCATCTAACACAACAATAATGGGTGTCTTTTCTGATGTTTTAAACTCGTCAACACTTTTTCTATCTAATTCGCTATTGGCTAATTTTCGCATAATAAAGGACTATATTTCTGCAAAAGTATTGATTATACCAATACTAGTCTACTATTTAATCTACGAAAATTAAAAACAAACCTCTAGTTGCTTTTGTACTACAGGGAGAATGACAATCTTTTTTTAACTAATCTTTTATACCCTTTAATTGCTAAGCCTTATGAAGTTCAATACTTTTGTAAGTTAAAAATTGAATATGATTCACGAATTAATAAAAAAAATGATAACCTCTGCTGTTCTCATTTATACCGTTCGTTGCCTGATCGGTTTCTGCATTGGTTACTATCTTTTTATTCATTTTAAGGATCACGAAACGCTATGGACCATAATCTCCATTATATTGGTTATTTCTCCAGAGGGTCAAAATTCAAAAAAACTATCCATCGAGCGATTTAAATCCAATTTAGTTGGTTCTGTTGTTGGATTGATCTGCTTGGAAATTCACACGCCAAATCTGTTTGTCATTCTCTTTGGCATTGTCTTAACTATCTTAATTTGCTACTTCTTTAAAATCCTCAATATGGCTCGTGTAGCACTGGTCGCTTTAGTGATTATTTTGGTTCAGCCCATTACGGGACTAACGGAAATGACGCCTTTGATGCGTTTTCTGGCGGTGACTATAGGATGTTTAATCGGATTAATCGTTGTGATTGTAACGTCCATTCCCATTCGTCAATTGAAGCGTTATTACGACCTTCCTTTGTCGTAAAAAATTTGTTGCTTTTAGCTATCTCGTTAATCTTACTGTATATTTGTAACTTCGTCTAAATACCTAAAAACACAAAATATGGCTGCGAAAGAGAAAGCGACAAAAGAAACTCCCTTAATGAAGCAATACAATGACATAAAAGCCAAGTATCCTGATGCTTGTTTATTATTTCGCGTGGGGGATTTTTATGAGACTTTTGGAGAAGATGCCGTTCGAACCGCTCAAATTTTAGGTATTACCTTAACCAAACGCGGCGCTGGATCTTCTAGTGAAACTGAACTCGCTGGTTTTCCTCATCATTCCATTAATGTCTATTTACCAAAATTAGTCAAAGCTGGACTTCGCGTAGCAATCTGCGATCAGCTGGAAGATCCAAAAATGACGAAAACGATTGTAAAGAGAGGGGTTACGGAATTAGTAACACCTGGTGTAGCGTTGAACGATGAAGTTTTACAATCCAAATCCAACAACTTTTTATGTGCCGTTCACTTTGCCAAAAAATCATTGGGTATTGCTTTTTTAGATGTTTCAACAGGAGAGTTTTTCACTGCGGAAGGGGATGAAGAATACATCGATAAATTACTGCAAAACTTCAATCCCAGTGAGATTCTGGTACAGAAAAACAACAAAGTTACCTTTCAACAACAATTTGGATCAACCTACAACCTCTTCTTTTTAGACGATTGGGTTTTCAAAGAAGATTTTGCTTTTGAATCACTGACGAAACACTTTCAGACAAACTCCTTAAAAGGGTTTGGAATTGAAGATTTAGCAGATGGCGTAATTGCTTGTGGGGCGGTATTACACTACCTCTCAGAGACTCAACACACGCGCATCAAACACATTTCAAATATTCAGCGCATCGCAGAAGATGCTTATGTTTGGATGGATCGCTTTACCATTCGCAACTTAGAACTTTATCAAAGTAGCAATTTTAATGCGATTACGCTCTTAGATGTAATTGACAAAACCCTCTCACCTATGGGAGGAAGATTGCTCAAACGTTGGTTAGCTCTTCCTTTAAAAAAGAAGAAGAATATTGTTGAGCGCCATGAAATTGTCGAATTACTTACCAAAAAACAAGAAGTTCTTACCCACTTTCAAGGACAAATAAAGAAGATATCCGATTTAGAGCGTTTAACCTCTAAAATAGCCACAGGCAAAGTATCACCAAGGGAACTTTTGTATTTAAAAGAATCCTTAGATGCTATCATTCCACTAAAAGAACAAGCGTTAAAAAGCAAGAATGATTCGCTAAAAATTATTGGAGATCAGCTACACGATTGTGGATTATTGAGAGAGCGCATTGCTCAAACGATACATCCTGATGCACCTGTAGCCATCAGCAAAGGAAATGCCATTGCATTTGGCATCAGTGAAGAACTCGATGAATTGCGCAACATCTCCTCTACCGGAAAAGGTTATTTGGATGCAATGGAACAACGCGAAAGTCAAAACACAGGTATTCCTTCTTTAAAGATTGCCTTCAACAATGTCTTCGGATATTATATAGAAGTGCGCAATACACATAAAGATAAAGTTCCTGCCGAATGGATTCGCAAACAAACCTTAGTTAATGCAGAGCGCTATATTACAGAGGAGTTAAAAGCATACGAAAACAAAATACTTGGAGCTGAGGAAAAAATCAGCCAACTCGAGGGGCGCATTTATGAAGAATTTGTTCATTGGTGTGGGCAATACATTCAACCTGTGCAACTCAACGCTCATTTAGTAGCTCAATTAGACTGTTTGTCTTCTTTTGCACAATTGGCCTTAGAAAACAATTATGTCCGTCCTATACTCGATGATAGCTATGATTTAGAAATTAAAGAAGGGCGTCACCCAGTCATTGAAAAACAATTGCCTTTTGACAAGCCTTATATTACCAACGATGTATTTTTGAACAATGCTACTCAACAAATCATCATGATCACCGGACCGAATATGTCGGGTAAATCTGCCATCTTGCGTCAAACTGCTTTGATTGTTCTTTTAGCTCAAATGGGATGTTTTGTACCTGCTGTATCCGTACGCATGGGGGTAGTGGATAAAATATTTACTCGCGTGGGAGCCTCGGATAATATTTCCATGGGCGAATCAACTTTTATGGTCGAGATGAATGAAACCGCTTCTATTTTGAATAATATTTCGGATCGCAGCTTGGTATTATTGGATGAAATTGGCCGTGGAACCAGTACGTATGATGGAATTTCAATTGCTTGGGCGATTGCGGAATTTCTACATCAACATCCATCCAAACCCAAAACGTTATTTGCGACGCATTATCACGAATTAAACGATATGCAAGAACACTTTGAAGGCGTGAAAAACTACAATGTTGCGGTAAAAGAATTAAAGGACAATGTTTTATTCATTCGCAAATTAGTACCTGGTGGAAGTGCACATAGCTTTGGTATTCACGTAGCCAAAATGGCCGGAATGCCGCAAATCGTTATTAATCGAGCTCAAAAAATGCTGAAACAACTCGAAAAAACACATCGAAATGAGGAGGAAACGAGTTTAAAACCTGCGGAACAAGATCTACAATTGAGTATTTTTAATATTGATGACCCACTTTTGGCAAGTCTTAAAGATGAATTATCGGTCATTGACATCAATACGTTAACACCTGTAGAGGCCTTGATGAAGCTACATGAACTAAAAAAAATGATGCAATAACTAAAAATAAATAGAAAAACAGCGCTTAATCGACTTACCTCAACAGCTAAGTCGATTTTTTTATAAAAAAAAACTTCTTTTTACTTCCTGACTACCAAACGCTTAAAAAAAGACTCGAAAAATAATGGGATTGTGTATTTGTACAAGTAAAAAATTGTTTTACATTTGCACTCGCATTACCGAAATAATGCACACGATCATAAACGCTTGCGAAAATAGCTCAGTTGGTAGAGCGCAACCTTGCCAAGGTTGAGGTCGCGGGTTCGAACCCCGTTTTTCGCTCGAGAGTTTTTTTCAAGCTCGAGTGGTGGAAGTGGTAGACACGCTGGACTTAAAATCCAGTGAACAGTAATGTTCGTGCGGGTTCAAGTCCCGCCTCGAGTACAAAAAGTCCTAAGTTAACGCTTGGGACTTTTTTTTTAGGATTAAGTAAATAAGTTAAGGGCTAGATACAAAATTAACAATTAGTACAGTTTTATTGCATTACATGCTAATTTTTAATTATTACTTTAGGTAAAACTTATATATTATGAAAAAAATTTTATTTTTAAGCCTTGCCTTTACCATCTTCTCATGTTCGAAAGAAGATAAGCTAGTTGTGGATCCTCAATCAAATAAAGAGGTTGAAACAATAGATGCTAATATTGGATACGAATCGCCTTTTGATTACGATGCAAATGGTCAATATAATGGCAATCAAATTACATACATTTTTGAAAATGACACTTATTTTGACTTCAGGATAACCCCCTATTTTAGCTATGGCTCGTATGATGAAGCTCCTTATAGTGAAGTATTTTGGGAAAATACAACTGGTCATTATAATTTATTTACTGGCCAATATTATTCGCCTAATTTGACAGCTAATGGATACAAATATGGAAATTTCGTCGCTGCAACAGATGTTCTACTTTCCAGCTATGCTCGTACAAATACAGGTATTGGTTATCTTGTGGTTCCGTTTATGTTTAACTATTTTGGAAGTGTTGTTAATAATGTAGAAAGGGACTTTTTATGGAAAAGTGGAAAGCTATATTTTATTGAATTTGATATTTTTGATAGTAAAAGAAAAGAGTTTTTAGCAAAGAAAGAAAAAGTAAAACTAAATTTCTATCATTGGTTTGATCCTCAATCCATTCCATCAGGATGGAAAGAATTACCTTATAAGGACTCGGTCTTTGATGAAGTAATGTTATATAACTTAAATACAAGAGAAATATGTTTAACTATAAGTGATAGTAGTCCTTCTAAAGATACTTATCAATTTGAAAAAGATGGAATAACTTATGAGGTAGGGATAAAAACTACATCTAATGAAGTAAAAATATATTTAAAAGAAATACCTTAATAAAATATAAATCATCATTTAAAACAAAAGCCTATCTATACCTTATAGATTAGGCTTTTTTTCCAAATTAGTACTTCTACTAGTGAAGAGGATAAAAATTAATAATTATAAGATTTTTTTCCTTCATAGATTCGTTCAAAAAAACACCCATTCCTTGTACCTAAACAGTAAATTTTTCTCTTTCAACCAATCACATTTATCCATAAAGAAATTTTATTCTTTAAAAACAACAAAATAAAGTTATTTTATCCTTATTTAATTCTTTATTGCAGATAAAAAAACCATAATATACCTTTGCACTGTTGTTCCTGATCTAAATTAAATAACATGGAGAAAATAATAAACCCTTTTTTAAAGCTAATCAACATGCAACTTCTACTGTCTTATTTTTCTATGATAATGGCAAGCATGCGTATGCCTTAACGAAAACAAAGCTTTATTATTTTTTTGTTCTTCAAAACAAAAAAGGAGGCTTTGGTAGAGCCTCCTTTTTTTATATCGTTTTTTAAGCAGCAAAAACGATAGTCAATTCTATATGCTGCTAAAAATAATCAAATTTTTAGTAAAAATGAAACGTATTCAACTTCGGCTACTACTAAGTAGCCTGCTCTTGCTATGCAATATAGCTTTAGCCCAGCAATTAACTATCACAGGTGTAGTACGCGAACACAATGGAGATGTACTTCCAGGTGTATCAGTTACTATAGCCAACACGACACAAGGTGTACAAACCGACTTAAATGGAAAATATACCCTAACCGTTCAGGAAGGAAGCAGCCTTCACTTTGATTATGTCGGATTTCAATCCCAAATCATTCAAATAAACAAACAAACGGTTCTTGATGTAACTCTACTTGAAGATGCGGTTGATTTAGATGATATCGTCATTGTCGCTTATGGAACACAAAAACAAAAAGCAGTGGTAGGAGCAATTAGTCAAATCAAAAGCGATGTATTAGACAAACAGGTAGCCACGTCAGTGGTAACCGCTCTTCAAGGGACAGTATCAGGTGTTAACATTATCAACTCAAGCTCACAACCGGGTGAAAGTCCTACAATTCGAGTAAGAGGAATCGGTTCTATTAATGCTTCAGCTGATCCGCTCATTATCTTAGATGGTGCTCCCTATTCAGGAAATCTTAACTCCATAAGTGCGGATCAGGTTGAAGCGATCAATATACTCAAAGACGCCTCCTCTACTGCCCTATATGGTTCTAGAGGTTCCAATGGTGTTATTTTGATTAAAACGAAAATGGGCAAGCGCAATAGCGAACCCGAAGTTCAAGTTAAATTGAGTGCTGGAGTTGCCTTTGATGCTGTACAAACCCATAAGGTATTGGACACACAAGGCTATACTTCCTATTTATGGGAAGGTCGAAAAAACAATTACCAATACATTTTGGGACAAGATGAAGCCATAGCACGCAAACATGCTTCCGATGGACTAGTCAGTTATTTTGGCTATAATCCTTTTGGAACCAATCAACCTGTAGCTTACAACGGAAATTGGACCGTCAAAGATCCTTTGCTATGGGAAACGGATTGGAAAAAGGAATTGCAACGCAATCAAGCCTTCCGAAATGAATACAATTTCAACATTTCGGGAGGAAATGACCGCACGACTTATTTCTTAGCTGCGAACTACCTCAACCAAGACGGGATGATCAAAACATCAAATTTTGAACGCACAACCGTACGTTTAAATATAGAAAGTCAGGTTGCCCAATGGCTACAAGTGGGAGTCAATACAGCCTATGCCAGCTCCAATCAAAATTTCCCTACGCAAAGTGGTACCAACTTATACAGTCCGATGAACTGGATTTACACGATGCCCAGTGTTTTTCCCGTATATAAAAGAGATGCTAAAGGGCAATTGGTGCACGATGCCGCAGGAGATCGTATTTACGATTATGGAAATGCATCCAGCAAAGATGCCAACAGTGTACGCCCTATCATGAGTGGAGAAAATGCAGTGGGCATACTCTATAACAATAGCACCATGAATCGACGTTCATCTCTGAACTGGAATGGTTTTGCAAAGGTAGATTTGGCCGAAGGACTTTATTTTAAGTCTAACTTATCGTATGAAAAATACGATTACAACGTCAAAGAATACAACCATGCACAATACGGACAAGCTTCAAGTGTACAAGGACGCGTACAAAAATCCAAAGACACTTCAGAAACGATTAATTTTATCAATGCGCTACACTACGATAAAGTATTTGGAGATCATCATCTAGCAGCAGATGGAATTGTAGAAGCTTACCGCTTCAAACAAGATTTATTCTATGCTTCCTCAACAGGTTATTTACCAGGGAACTCAGAAATAGGCAGTGGTACGGCTCTAGAAAGTATTGAAGGGTATGAAGTAGAAGATCGTTTGACGAGTTATTTAGGACGAGTGACTTACGACTACAACAACAAATATTTTATAGAAGGTTCATTTAGACGAGATTCGAGTACGCGCTTTGACAAATCGGTACGAGCGGGTAACTTCTATTCTATTGGTGGGTCGTGGATTCTTTCTTCTGAGGATTTCTTAGCGGATAATTCATACATCGACTTATTAAAACTAAGAGCATCCTATGGAGAATTGGGAAATAACAATTTAAAAGACCAGTACTTTCCCTATTTGAGATTGTTCGAAACAGGGTACAATCAATTAGACAATCCGGGGGTTATATTAGGCGACTTAACAGATCCTTATTTAACTTGGGAGAAAACAGCATCGTTTAACGTTGGACTAGACTTTAGCTTGTTCAACAATCGTTTAGAAGGTTCGGTAGATTACTACAAAAAGCGTTCGATTGATTTGCTATTTGCTATTCCTCAAGCGCCTTCAACGGGTAATCTAGAATTATTATCAAATGCAGGAACCATTGAAAACTACGGGCTAGAAGTCAGTTTAACCGCTCATCTTCTTCGTACACCAGATTGGAAATGGGATACATCCCTCCATTTTTCTATGGATCGCAACAAAATCAAATCCTTGACTCAAGATAGTTTCATCAGTGGATTAAACCGTTGGGAATCGGGTCGTTCACTTTATGATTTTTACATCAGAGAATGGGCAGGAGTAGATCCGAATGATGGTTACGGGATGTGGTATAAAGATTTAGTGGATGCTCACGGTCAGGTGATTGGCAGAGAAACTACCAAAGATTACGATGAAGCCACTCGTTATTACAAACACTCGGCCTTACCTCAAGTAGTTGGAGGATTTAATACCAGCTTATCCTATAAGAATTTCGATTTTAGTGCCTTTTTTAATTTTAGCTTAGGAGGATACATTTATGACAATGATTATGCGAGTTTAATGGATGGTATTTCCAAAGGGTACCAAAGCTCACCTGATCTTGAAAATCGATGGCAAAAGCCAGGAGATATAACAAATACTCCCATCCTCTTGAATGCGTCAAATAATTTTGCAGCAACCTCTACGCGATTTTTATATAAAAATAACTATCTCCGCTTGAAAGCGTTGACCTTAGGGTATTCCCTTCCTGTAGAACGATTGAGTAAAATCAAGCTCAAACAAGCCAGAGTATATATCCAAGGGGAGAATTTATTAACATTCCAATCCCACAAAGGAATAGACCCCGAACAAGCGATTAATGGTGTGACCAATTATCGCGTTCCCTTATCAGCTACAATTTCTGTGGGACTAAATATTAATTTTTAAACGCATACACATGATACAATTTCTTATAAAAGGTGTTCTACTAGCTGTAGTTGTCAGCACCATCTTCAGTTGTTCGTCTGATTTTTTAGATGATCCAAAGCCTAAAGACAGCATTGCTCCAGAGATTGTTTTTGGAAGCAACGAAGGAGCGACTTCTTTTTTATCAGGTATTTTAAGATTGCAAAGAATGTCTATGATTAACGATGAGGCTTCAGGTCTTCACAGTATTTTATTTGCTCGAAGTGTAAAAGGAACGGATTTGATTCAAAAACAGATTTGGTTTGGCGATGATTACGATTATCAGGTCTATGTTAGTACAGGCACACGAGCTGTGTTTTCCTGGCGTTTGCCTTATAAAATCATCGATCAGGTTAACAATCTGATTCAAGGTGTAGAAGCAAGCACCAAAATTAGCCCTGCAGATAAAGACGTATTGATTGGACAGGCTTTAGCTCTTAGGGGATACTATTATTTTCAGTTGGCTATTGAATTTGGAGATGCCTATTTATCTCCAGAACACCATGCCTTTCCTCCAATTTACACCAAACCTTCTTCTACTCCAGCTCCCTTTGCTACTAAGGAAGAATTTTTCAATAGAATCACGGAGGATTTAGAAGGAGCGGTCTCTCGTTTAAATGAAAATAGAGAAAATAAATCCTACATCAATAAAGCCGTAGCTCAAGCCTTTTTAGCTCAAGCATATCAATATATGGGAAAATGGGAATTGGCTCAGAAAAACGCCAAAGAAGCTTATGGTGGAGATTCTGCAGCTATATTACGAGCATCAGAATACAACCAGGGTTTTGCTTCTATCCAAGCAACAGAATGGTTATGGGCTTTACCCCAAAGTACTGATCAAACGGTCTACTATCGTTCACACCCCCACGCCATGATGGATCACGTTGCTGTGGCCTATCACGGCACTTTCATCAATGATGCATTTGTTCAACAATTCAGCCCAACAGACGTGCGTAACTTATTCCGTAATTTCTACGAAAAACCAGCGGGCGATTGGCAAGAATACACAACATCAAAGTTTGCGTTTACTTTTGAATCGGATATTCCTATTATTCGTTATCCTGAATTAATTCTGATTGAGGCTGAAGCCGCTTATCACTTAGGTGATGAGCCAAAAGCGCAAGCATTACTAGATGAAATCCGCCAAAATAGAGATACAGCCGCTCAAGTTACTACAGTTGACGGGACAGCTTTATTCGAAGCTATTTTATTGGAAAGAAGAAAAGAATTATACGGCGAATGTGGGGTAGAATGGTTTGATGCGAAGCGACTAGTAAGAGGCATTAATCGAATAGGCAATCACCGAACAAAACTATCCATTGCACCTTTAGACAAGCGTTTTCAACTTCCCATTCCTCAAGAAGAATTAGACGCTCGCAATTAATCCTTTATTCAAAAAAATAGCATCATAAAAAAGCCCTAAGTAAAACGATACTTAGGGCTTTTCCTATAAGAAAACAAAACGATGTTTTTTTACTTCAAAAATTCAATTTTTATTCCTTCACAATAAACTGTACACTTTGCTGTGTATTAGTTCCTTTCAGAACAAGGATATAAGATCCTACTGCCACTGTCGAAGGTATTTCAACTTGTTTAGCTGTAGAACCTTCCACAAACGATCCTTCCATTACTTTTTGTCCTTTTACATTGAATATGACATAACTTACTGCTTGTTGTTGATCCTCATTTAAGCGAATATGTAAAGCTTGACTTTTCTGTACTGGATTTGGATATACTCCCCAATCAGCCGTTGCTTTATTTTCAATATAAATTGGACAACTAACGACCTTTTTACCATTACTTAATGTCAATACAACGTGATACTCCGCCCCAGGTTCTAATACATCTCCAACATTATTTCCAGCAGAATACGCTTGCTTATCACCGATAGATACGCCATTCTTAAACCATTCATATCCTTTAAACACATAGCCCCCATTGGTTTGTTTATTGTTGTTTACCAATAAAACATTGTTGTATTTTTGATAAACAATACGTTCTGTGGCCATGCGTTTTTCAATGTATATCTTATATGTTGCATGATCTGTACCACGAGGTGAAGTAACGGTAATGACCTGTTCATATCTACCCAAATCTTTAGTTACTACTGTAATAAAAGTGGCAGGCGATACGACTACTCCATCCGCTACTTGAACTTCAATGACAACCTGATCTTGTGCATGATCACAACCAATCGTAACATACACTTCTTTCTCTGGTTTTCCATAAGAAACCCCATCGATAATTAAGTTTTCAATTTCTACCGCTCGACTTGTTACTTCGATTGTTCTGTGAACAGGTATCGCTGGATTATAATTTTCGTTTCCAGACTGATAAGCAGTTAGGGTTACGAATCCTGGACGTAAGAAACGCACGAATCCATCTTCACTTACTGTTGCAACTGTCTGATCTATTGCATCCGTAATGCGATAAGAAACAGGCAATCCAGAACTCGCAGTTGCAGTTAATTGCAAGGTTGGTGTATCTTCAATTACCACGGTCGTTACTGTTTCAAAATCAATCTCTTGATCTGCTTTCACAATTTTCAACATTCCTTGTAAGGTCACAGTCTCAAATGCAGGTCCATAATCTACAACAGCGGTCACGGCATAGTCTCCCACTTCAGTTTGATTGTTATTCGTATACGTAATCGTTGCCTCAGGTCTAATATTTCCTTCTACTTGTAGGGCTTTTACTTGACCATCATAAACAAAAACTCGATTTGGCAACGATACCCCTGTTATTTGACCTTGTTTAATTTCAAAATCAGCACCTGTAAAAGAGGTTAACGTATAATTTGCTCTTACCGTTAAAGTACCTTGCTGAATAGCATAGAATCCTATATCCTCTCCCATTACACGTGTCAAATTCCCCGTAGTAACTTGAATCGGAGTATCACCTCTTTGCAAACCTATAACGTTGAACATGAAAATTGGATCAGCCTCTCCATAATTTTTGAACTGATTTTCTCTCGCCACTATTTCCAAAGGTGCGGGTGTTATTTCAAACTTTTCTTGCGGATCTACAGTAAATGTATAATTGCCTAACAAAGCTTGCAATGTACCTAGAGCATAGTTATACAAACCTGCGTTTTCTCCAATTTGTCTACCCAACACCCCTGTTAAAGCAGTTGCTGCAGTATCGTTAAATTTAAAACCTGTTATAGTAAAGGTCAAAATAGGATCTACTTGTCCATAGCCTTTTTGCTGACCTGCGCCAGGTAGAATGATTAACCCCGCCGGTGTAATAGTCAATTCACCTTCGTGGAAAACCAATTCATAATTTGAACCCATTACTTGCAGATTACCTTGCGTAATTGCATAAGTCCCCACATTTTCTCCAGCTATACGATCAAGTACTCCTCTTAATACATTCGCTTCCGTATCGTTGTTTAACAAGCCTGTTACTTCATAAGTAAAAACAGGATCTGCTTCTCCATATACTTTCGTCTGCCTACGCACTGTTACTACTAATTCCGCTTGAATAATCTGGAAATCTGTACTGATAAAAGTGATATCATAATTTCTTCCACCGTCCAAATCACCTTGTGTAATAGCATACATCCCCATTTCTTCACCCGCTTCTCTAGCAAGAGTCCCCGTTAAAACGGCCGCAGTATCTGTATATTTAAATCCTGTTCCGGTATACGTTAAGACAGAATCTTCACTTCCATATCTTTTACTTTGATTGCTATCTGCTGTCACCGTTAACATAGCCTTGGTTACAGTTAAAGCAAAAGACACATCTTCTGCGGGTAAATAAACATTATTACCTGCTTGACTAGCCGTAATGATTGTTGTTCCCACACCTTTAATCGCTAATTTCCCATTTTCGAACTTAGCAACTGTTTCATCTGCTACGGCATAACTTAAAGCTAAACCACTATCCGATGATCCATGTAGAAAAGGCACATCACCATATACTTTTACCACATCTTCTACTGTAATCACTTGACTATCCAGAGGCAGGGTTTCAAAAGCTACAGGCCCATACCATGCTCCACATGGCAATGCACGTACATACACTTCATACGTTGTATCTGCTGTTAAATTTGTAAATGTGTAAGGAGAAGTAACATTAGTCTCAATTATTCCTGTTCCTCGCACAAAACCAGCAGGTCCATATTCCATTTCAAAAGTTGTTCCATCCGATTCAATATGCAAGACTGTTTCTTCATCCGTCACTTCAACTTCTGCAAGCGTAACCTCGTCACATGGCACCCCTCCTGAAATATCAAAATTATCGAAAGCCACATTAAAGTCTACAAAGGTATCATCTACATTAGCTTTAATTCTAATTTTCAGATACAGCCCAACATAATCCTCCAAATCATACGTAAACGATTGCCAACCACTTGTTCCATCACTATTAATGGTTTCTATGGTAGAAAAGGACTGTCCAAAATCAGTAGAAAACTCAACCGTAAAATGACCTAGATCTGCATAAGCAGGAGCGTCATCGTCATCTGTTAATAAATAATCGAAGGAGAACGTATCTCCATCTAGAATTGGCCCTACCGTAATCGTTGAAAAACCACCTGTTAGCACCCCGCCAAAAATCCATTCATCATATAAAGTTGTATGAATGCTATTCCCATGGTCGGTTGTAACAGGAGTAAAACTCCAAGTTGCACCAGTTAACGGAGCCCATCCTAGAGGATATTCTTGTCCATCACTGAAATCTTCATGCCAAGGAGAAGGTGTCGTCAAAATCTCGTCAAAAACCAAAGGTCCTGCCCAGTCACTTTCCTCTGCTTCATCAGTACAAATTCGACGGACATAAAACTCGTAAGCCTGTGAACGAGTTAAATTTGTAAAAGTATAAGACGTCGCTGTAATATTTTGTATGATGGTCCCCGCCGCACTACCTTGTACAAAGCCAACAGGTCCATATTCAATTTCAAATTGATTTCCACTACTCGTCCAATTCAATGTAAAGCCTGTAGTGGTAATATTAGTTTTAGTCAATCGCGTTGGAGGCCCACAAGTCGGACATGGCCCAATAAGAAACGTTTCTGAAACAAGTTCCTCACAAGCAGTTACCGTACCTGAGACATCTACCACTCCTCCTACCGTTACTTCATAATTCACTATATTATCACAACCACCCCAAAATTCATCATTCACCGTAATTTGCAGCGAATATGGATGGTTTGAACCAGTATACGAACGATTAATCACAAAATTTCTATAAGACCAAGATTCATAAGGACCACCACTGAGAACAGTGCGTCCGTCTGCATCGATTAATTTCCAAGTCGTTACATCACCATACTGAGGAAAAGCAAGCTTCACTTCTATTTCACAACTTTCACTTGGCTGAGGAGTTTCATTATCAGAATCTACATTTAAAGTAAAATCAATGGCTTGACCAAAGGAGTCATCATTTTCTTCCCAATCCTCATCATATCCACTAATCCAACATGGATCAGGATTCACGTCAAATCCATCAAATATCCAGGTTTTCGTAATTCGAATACGAGTTTGACCCGCTACAGCCGTTGTGGGTACAACAATACTCAATGAAACATTTTGTCCATCTGTTCCATCGGAGTCATCTAATCGTCCGATATAATAGATTTCACCAGCATCATCTAAAAAACCATTGTGATTCCAGTCAATAAACGCGTAAAAATCATTTTCATCTCCATAGGTATTTCCTTGAACCGTTAGCGTATAAGCCTGTCCTACTGCCACTTCAGCTACACTTGTAGTAAAATCAACTAAAAAATCAGAGTCGTTGGTGTTGTTAATTTCAACCCCAGCCATTTCAATTTTAGTAATCTCTTCCACACTATAACCATCCACCTCGCAATAAGGGGAAGGAAATTGGGCAAAAGCAAGAGGACCACTTAAAAGAATCAGAAACAAGAGTAGCCATTGGAGCCACCGGTTGTTTTTTTGTTTTTTTATAGTTAAAACATTTAGGTAAGTACTGTTGTTCATAATTGATCATTTGGTTAGACATTCCGTAAAAGCACTACATCGTCACGTGAACCCCATCAATTTAGTTAACTAATTAACAATAAAATTCCCGTTAGCCATGAAGCAAATAGCATTACAGACAACAATATACAAAAAAAACAACTATTATTTTTATTATTTATAAAAAACAATATATATTACACATAATAAACAAAACTAAAAATGTTAATAAAAAACAAATAAATAGACTCCCATCTCTCTTCCCTCTTGAGCTTGAGAAAAAAAAGAGCATCTTGATTGATAAATAAAATGAATAAACGCACTGAAAAACCACCACACAACCCTTTCATTATCAATCAGAAGCAAAAACACTCCAATTTTATCCTTAAAAAAGCTTGCAAAACAAGAAATTCTATTCTATATTTGCCCTCGCAATACAGAAGTACTGCACGATCTTACAAAGACATGCGAAAATAGCTCAGTTGGTAGAGCGCAACCTTGCCAAGGTTGAGGTCGCGGGTTCGAACCCCGTTTTTCGCTCCAGTAATTTAATTACGCTCGAGTGGTGGAAGTGGTAGACACGCTGGACTTAAAATCCAGTGAACAGTAATGTTCGTGCGGGTTCAAGTCCCGCCTCGAGTACAAAAGTCCCAAGTTAACGCTTGGGACTTTTTTTTTATACCCGTGCGAATTGCTATTCGCGTCAACAATCTTGAATTTATTACATTTTTATTATGAGCGCAATCGTTATTAGCCAGAAAGAAAATGAGACGTATAAGTTCACATTTGAACATCGCAGAGGACGAACTCTACTTACAAGCCAAGAACACCTAACCAAAGAAGAAGTTTACGAGACCATCGCGTACCTCAAGAACAACTTCACTGCTGTTGAAGCCATCCGTTTTAAAACACCCAGTGGAAAATTCTACTTCAAAACCGTTATCGAAGGCAATACATTTGGCACCAGTCGTCGATTCAACACGGAGCTGCGTTTTGAAAATGGTATTGAAGAGGTAATTCTAAACTTTGTTTCCGCAGAAACCTTGGATTTATCATTGGATATTTTTGGCGATTTCCCCGAAGATTAACCCACAACAAAAAACAATCTCCAATAAACAAAATACTGATTATCAGAAATGTAAATCAACACCTTAAAAAAATATTCATTTTTATTGTTTTTTTTCTTGTAGCAAGCTTTTTTTATACTATCTTTGCACTCGCAAAACAGTTCTAATACTGATGAGTAAAGGCTCAAGTGGTGGAAGTGGTAGACACGCTGGACTTAAAATCCAGTGAACAGTAATGTTCGTGCGGGTTCAAGTCCCGCCTCGAGTACAAAAAATCCCAAGTTAACGCTTGGGATTTTTTTTTGCTCGTAAGTGAAGTGTTCCGGTTACCTGCATGTCGTTTCAAATCATAAAAAAAAGGAACCCAGTACAACTACCGGATTCCTTTATCAACTGTTTTTATTAACACCAAATCAATTAACTCGCTGCTTCTAAACGCTGCATCAAGTTTTTATTCAATGCTTGTTCTGTATAAGCGCGATCTACAATCAATTCTGTTACATTCTCTTTACTCGGCAACTCATACATCGCATCGGTTAAAATCGCTTCGCAAAGCGAACGCAAACCTCTCGCACCAAGTTTGTACTCTAATGCTTTATCTACAATATAATCTAACGCCTCATCTGTAATCGAAAAAGCGATATTATCCATGTCAAACAATTTTTCATATTGTTTAATTAACGCATTTTTAGGCTCTGTAAGGATTGCTCTCAACGTTTCCCTATCTAGGGGATTCATATACGTTAAAACGGGTAAACGCCCTATAATTTCAGGAATTAACCCAAAGTCTTTGACGTCTTTAGGAATAATATACTGCATCAAGTTGGTGCGATCTACTTTTTCTCCTTCTTTAATAGAACCATACCCCACAGATTGAAAGTTCAAGCGCTTAGAAATAATGCGTTCAATTCCATCAAAAGCACCACCAGCAATAAAGAGAATATTCTTCGTATTCACCTCGATAAACTTTTGGTCGGGATGCTTGCGTCCTCCTTTTGGCGGCACATTGACAACACTTCCTTCTAAAAGTTTAAGCAACGCTTGTTGAACTCCCTCTCCTGACACATCACGTGTAATCGAAGGGTTATCACTTTTACGGGCTATCTTATCAATTTCATCAATAAAAATAATTCCGCGTTCTGCTTTTTCCACCTCGTAATCTGCTGCTTGGAGAAGTTTAGTCAAAATACCTTCCACATCTTCTCCTACGTACCCAGCTTCGGTTAAAACTGTAGCATCAACAATAGCCAAAGGCACATTCAACATTTTCGCGATAGTTTTGGCCACTAAAGTTTTTCCAGTTCCTGTTTGTCCCACCATCAAGATATTGCTCTTTTCAATTTCAATATCCTCATCTTCTCCATTCATTTCTTGTAACAAACGCTTATAGTGATTATAAACCGCTACCGCCATTACTTTTTTAGTTTGATCTTGCCCAATCACATACTCATCTAAAAAAGCACGGATTTCCATTGGCTTTTTTAGCAGCAATTCATTCGATAGACCCTCTAAGTGTTTTGCATCCTCCTCTTCTAAAACGATCCCATAAGCCTGATCCACACAACGGTCACAAATATGCGCATCAATACCCGCAATTAAAATAGTTGTTTCCGATTTTGGACGCCCACAAAAGGAACATCTCATCTCTTCTTTTGCCATAAATTTATCCTCTAATTAAAACCTCATCAATCATACCATAAGCTTTTGCTTCTTCAGCAATCATCCAATAGTCTCGATCACTGTCATGGTGTACTTTCTCCATTGATTGTCCCGAGTGTTTTGAAATGATTTGGTATAATTCGCCTTTTAATTTTAAAATTTCTCTTGCTGTAATCTCAATATCAGAAGCTTGACCTTGAGCTCCTCCTAACGGTTGATGAATCATCACACGTGAATGTGGCAACGCTGATCGTTTACCGTCAGCTCCTGCACATAACAACACAGCTCCCATCGAAGCCGCCATACCTGTACAAATAGTCGCAACATCAGGCTTAATGAATTGCATCGTGTCATAAATCCCCAAACCAGCATATACCCCTCCACCTGGAGAGTTTACGTAGATACTGATGTCTTTCTCATTATCAACACTAGATAAAAACAACAATTGCGCTTGAATAATATTAGCCACATAATCGTCAATTGCCGTTCCTAAAAAAATGATACGATCCATCATTAAACGTGAAAAAACATCCATTGAAGCCACATTCATTTGACGTTCTTCAATGATGTATGGAGTCATACTGCTTACGATTTTATCGTAATACATGCTATTTATACCGTGATGCTTCGTTGCGTATTTTTGAAATTCTTTTCCGTAGTCCATAAACTATTTCTTTTTATGATTAAAAAAATGAGCGCCTATTCATTCAAATAGACGCTCAAATATACTTATTTTTCAGGAAAGAATTATTCTCCGTACATTTCCTTAACGAAATCTTTGTAAGAAATTTCTTTCACTGTTGCTTTTACTTTGTCTGCAAATAAAGCCAACATTTTCTCATTCATTGCTTGCTCAGAAATACGTCTTACCTCATCTTGGTTAGACATTACTCTAGCAACGATATCTTCAACAGTTTTGTCATCTGGTTCCGTTTGACCAAATTGAGCCAATTGTTCTTTGATTAATTTTGTAGTGTATGCTTTAATATCTTCGAAAGTTAATTGCAACTCATATTGAGTCATTACTTTTCCTTCGATTAATTGGTAGCGCAATCCTTTTTCTGATTTTTCGTATTCGTCAGCAGCTTGTTCATCCGTCATTGGAGTTTCACCAGCAGTCATTAACCATTTTTTCAAGAATGTTGCAGGCAATTCAAATGTAGTTGTTTCTAACAATGACTCAAAAACGTCATTTAAGAATTTTTGATCTGCTTGAGAAGCGAATTGTTTTTCAGCGTCTTCTTTGATTTTTTCTTTCAATTGCTCTACTGAAGTAACAACATCTTGTCCGAATAATTTATCAAAAAGCTCTTGATTTAATTCTGCTTTTTCAGATTCATTGATTTCGTTAATTGTAAAAATAACATCAACTTCTAATCCGTGAACTTGATCGTGATTAATTCCTAAAACATCCATCAATTTGTGGTCGTCTTCGAATAACCCTTTTGTGTTAACCGTAACCTGATCCCCAACTTTTTTGCCTAAGAATTTCTTTTGGTTCGTTTTTGTTCTGAAATCAGCAACAGCGATTGTTACCTCTTTGTTGATTCCTTCTTCTTCGTTTGTAAAAGTACCAACTAATTCAGACGTTTCTTCCACTGACTCTTTTGATACTAATTTTCCGTATTGTTTTTGGATATATTCTACTTGCTCATCTAACATTGCCTCATCAGCAACAATATTAAACTTCGTCACATTTGTTTTACCCTCTAAGTCTACTGAAAACTCAGGCGCTAATCCTAATTCGAAATCAAATTTTAATACATCAGCATCCCAGTCAAAGTTCTCATTCATTGCTGGAAGAGGATTTCCTAAAATATCTAATTTTTCCTCTACAAGATAGTTATTCAAATTCTCTTGCAACATTTTGTTTACTTCTTCGAACAACACAGATTTTCCGTATTGTTTTTGAATCAAACTCATCGGTACAGCACCTTTTCTAAATCCAGGAACGTTAGCGTTCTTTTTATAGTTAGATAACACAGTATCTACATTACCTTGGTAATCTTCTTTTGCAAGTTCAATAGTAACAATTGCATTAAGAGCATCTACATTATTTCTTGTAATCTTCATTTTTTGATGTATTTACATATAAAATTGGGTTGCAAAAATAAATTATTTTTACAACCCGTCCAACTTTTTAAGTGTTTGTCTTTCAACTATTAAATTTTTTATCTCTTTCTTGGTTCACCATTTTGCAGAATCCCATTTGTGATTGATTGACAAAAAGCCAGAATTAAACTGAATAATAGGGCATACCAAAATCCATTAACCTGAAATCCGTCAACAAAATAAGCACTCAACATGATGATGATTGCGTTAATAACAAACAGAAACAACCCCATGGTTACAATTGTAGCGGGTAGTGTCATAAATACCAAAACAGGTCTTAAGAACATATTCAGCAATCCCATCACTACAGCGACCCATAAGGCAGAAGTCCACCCTACAACGTGCACCCCTGGCAAGAGCCAACAAAGAAAAACAACTAGCGCTGTTGTAACTAATAATCGAACGATAAAACTCATTTATTTCATTTTTTAATTTTGTAAAACTAAGGTTGGTCCTGGATAAACTGCAGGATTCACCAGCGGAATATTCGCTTTATACTGCTTGTTGATTACACGTAAAATTTCAGCAGCGATAAACGCATATCCTCTCGGGTTCAAATGTACACCATCTAATGAAAACATCACCGTATTTAAGTTACCCATTCCCTTAAAATAATCCGCAGTATAAATTTGCCCATCCTCAACTCTCAAACCACTTACAGCTTTGCGCAATAAATCATTCATATCCGCCACTGCTAATCCTTTTTCATTTGCTACATTTTTGATAATTGAATTAAATGCATTGGTAGCCGCCTGTACTTTTTCTTGCTCCACTACATTCAATACAAATTTATCGTCAATTGGATAGGTAATTCCCTTTTTCAACATCGCATCCATTACAGGATTACCTGTATTGAAAGAAGCACCAATTTGAGCTCTACTTGTCAACAGCATTAAATCTTTTGCTGTTGCATGTCTCGCTTGTCCAAAACTTTTAGCTATAAAGGCAATTTCAGGATCCGTAATAGGGAACGGAAACTTTCCTGATGCTACCAAAAATTTAATCGTTCCTTCGATTTGCGCTTCTAAATTATCTAATGTTTTATCTTGAATCAACAAGGGATTTGCTTTGTTTTTATCCAATAATTGCAAGCGATCTCCTTGTCCAAATTGTTCTAAAATTCCTTTAAACATGCCCACCAACATATTCAACTGTCCAAAAACCTCATCTGGATCCTGTCCTGGCTGTACAACAGCAGCAGCAGTTATTGGATTATAGGGCACTGTTGTAAAGAACGGAATTGTCGTCACATCAGGCACAGTAGCTACTACTCCCTTTGCACCACCGCTAACTAGCGTGTTGACAATACCTTCATACGCCATTTTAAACACGCCTACATGCGTAATATCATTTCCTCCATATTGAGTAAGATCCGTTCCGTTCGCTTGTTCATTTTGATCCAAGCCTTCACCTCCTGAGGTAGCATACGCCAATACGTCATTCGCTCCAATCCAATTCGTAAAAAAGGTAGGTTTTAACGTCATAACATCCGCCATAACCGTTGTTTCATCTGAAGTAGCGGTACGCACAAAATAAGGATTTGCTTTTCCTGCCAATAAATTATTCATACTACCATAACCTGGCGCAATTAAATGAAAGGTTTTAGCTCCTGGTACTCCTGCATTGTGAAAAGCTTTTTGTGCTTTTTGCTTCACGTCTAATGTCACGACCCCTTTTTTATTCTCTGGGCTACTCGTTGCCATATTCATCACCAGTTTAGTATCAAAACCAGGTAGCGGATTTCCGTTGATTAACATTCCACCTACATCATTGGTATCATCACCTAAAGGTGGCTGTGTAAATTCACCCCCTCCTACGATTTTAAATTGTTTAGCTAAGATATTAGGGAAAGAATTTTGTTGTCCTGAGCGGTACAATGTACCATCCATATATCCAGCAGTCAAAGAATTTCCGATAGCCACATAAGAAGAAAAATCCGCTTCACCAGCATAGTATGTGCCTGAATTAATCTCATCTTTGATAGATGGCTCACACCCTGCAGCTAAAAAAGCTAAAAGTGGCGCTATATATAAATATTTTCTTTTCATTTTAAGTCTCTTTAATCATTAAAAACTATAAGTAATTCCTAAACCACCACTTGTAACAGCTGATTTATACGTTCCTCCAAAAGACACATTTTGCTCGTCCTCTTGAAAATAATCGTAAGAGCTATGAGTATCACTAAAGTGCAAGTAGGAGAACACAAGATCCACGCCAATTCCATTTTTAAACTTGTACGTTAAACCTCCCGTATAGGCACGAGAATCATTTCTAGGGGTTTCTGGAGCAAAGTATCCTTTTTGCACTGGACTTTCATCATAATACCATCCAGCTCTTAAAGTCAATTGTTCATTTACACTGTATTGTGCTCCAAGGCGATACGTACTTGAATCTTTGTAATTTCTAGGATTCACAGCAGTTCCTAAGGTGCTATTATCGACAAAATCGATAACCAATGCATCGTATACTTTCCAGAATGTTCTGTTGTAATCAAAGGCAAATACCCATTTATTCCAAGAATAAGAAGCTCCTACCGTTAACTCAGCTGGTAATGGCATTTCGGCTTTAATTTTACCATCCTGAAACATGCTACTGCCAAATTCAGGGGCATGCGAGAATTTTGCTTTCCCGCTATTTTCTTTCATGATAATTTCAGAGCGGTAGTTCAATCCGAAACGCAAGTGATCATCCACACTTACTAAATATCCAGCAGTCCATCCCCAAGCCGTTACATTTTTCGCTTCAATTTCAACACTAGTTCTTCTTCCTTGCTCATCGGTCATACTACGCGATATATTTCGATCAAAAGTAACCCCTCCATTGACGAAGATAGGCCCTCCACCAAAACTGAAATGCTTACTCACTTTGAACGCTACTGTTGGTTGGAAATAGAAGGCCTTTAAATCGATATTATTTACTAAATGCGAACCTTGCCAATCCCTATCCCAATCCACCGCACTTCCATAGGGCGTATAAATCGCTAATCCGACAGTCATCCAATCCGTTGCCTTATAAGTCCCATAGAGATAAAAAGGCGTTCCCGGGTTTCGGGTTTCATTCTCCCATCCATAGGTCTTATTTTGGAATTTGGTATCAGCGACCAAATAATTCATCCCAGCAGAAAAGTTAAACTTATCCTCTAGATAAACTGATGCACCTGGGTTAAAAAATAGTGACTCTGCACCACTGCTAATCACAGCTACCCCTGCATGTCCCATCGCAAGCTGTCTATTTCCTTGCATACTAACGCGATACCCCCCTGCATACGTAGAGGCTGTAATTAACGTCAGAAGGGATAATGATACTACCTTTTTTATCATAATTAACACTTATTTTATTTCATATCTAGTAAATATAAAAATATATCCTAATTTGACAAATTTTTAATACCCACTTTAACACTATAAAAGAAGAAATAGAAACAAAACTACTGTTTTTTATAAAAATTCAAATCACATATATCTTTTTATTACTACTTTTTTATTTTATTTCTTAATTAACCAATCCCGCTCCTTTCTCTTTCGCTATTCTTTTAACAGTACAAAGCGCTGTTGTGTAAAAAAGAAAAAAGCTGCCCTAACTAGTTAAGACAGCTTTTTTTACTATAAACTAAAAACGTAAGAATTCAATTTAGTATTGCAGGTAAATCCACCCCGAGTATGTATCTTTTAGGATATTTTGCATCACGTAGAAATAAGTTCCCGTCGGCAACAGTTTATTTCCTGAACTAGATTGCCCGTACCATTCTTTTTCATACTTTCCTGCGTTATACACCAATATTCCGTTTCTATTATACACTTTTAAATTCACAACATTGTAATTACTTAAATCTAAGTAGTCATTTAATCCATCTCCGTTTGGAGAAATCCCCTTAGGGATAAACACTTTTTGATAATTAATATCGCTACATGTTTCACAAGCTTCAACGGGATCCTCGTTGTCTGTTGCTACCACTGTAACAACGTTAATAAAGGCATTCGTCTGTTTTTCAGGTATGGTCAAAGTAACTTCATAGGTCACCTGCTCCCCTACATCTAATCGTGAAATCACCTCGATTAAATCACCTTCACCCGATGAACCTAAAGAACTCTTCCACACCATTTGTTTTACACCTTCTGGCATCATATCAGTAACTTCGACATCCACAGCTGATCCAGGCCCTTTATTTTCAACGACAATAGTATAAGTGGTTTGTTGACCAGGAATATAGTATTGAATACCATCATCTTTTACCGCGTGTAAATCTGCTTGATACAAAATAACAGCAATTGTAGCGTCATTTCGCTCTGCAGTAGTAGGATCATCCGACAATTGCGTCATAGTCCCCCCATGTGTCACCCCTGTTAAAGAAGCCTGATTAACCACTTGTTTCGCTCTGAAATCTGCTTCCGTAATGGTGTGATAGGCTTTCACGGTTACCGATTCTCTTGGTTCCAATACCGCAATTGACGCTGGACTTAAGGAACCTGCATCTGCATTTTCATCTGTGAGCACAAGCTCTTTAATGGCAATTTCGCCTATGTTTTTTACAATAATTTCATACTCAATGCGATCGCCAATTCGATTGTATTCTTGCCCTATGACCTTTTTAGTGAATTCTAATTTCCCCAAAGCTACAATAGCTTCAGCTTTATTATTTGCTAAGTTATTATCAATGTTATCCCCTACAACCGTAGCTATATTTTTATATTCACCTCCGTTTTTGATCTTTACTTTAATTTCAATACTCACTTCTGCTTGAGGATCCAATTCTCCCACATTCCACTCTCCTGTAGTTGCATCATAACTTCCTTGATCAGCAGTATAGCTTATAAACTCATAGCCCGACGGCAGCAAATCAGTTACCACAACATTAGGATCAGCAAAAACTTCATCCAAATTTTTCACCGTAATAATAAAAACAGCTTCTCCCTCTTTTTGCGATTTCACTTTTTTGGCAATCGATAAATCAGTACAAGGCTTAACTAATACCTCAATAGGCAACGACATCGTACTCCACCCGCATTCCTTTTTTATTTTTACGGAATACATCCCACTTTTCTCAACATCGATAAAGTTTTCTGTCGTAATTTCCAATGATTCTCCTTGAAAGAACCACTCGTATTCTAGCGAATTCTCCTCAGATTCAATGCGCACAGTACAGTTGTCATTTTGCTTCACCTTAATAGGCGCTTTAGCCGATTCTCCAAAAGAAGAGAAAAAAGCAGACATCGAAAACCCATCACCTTGCTGAACCAAACTCGCCGTTAAAGGCAATCCTGAACGCAAGACAATATTCTCTGGATTTCCTATAGAAGTATGATTGAATGTAATCATATAAAAACCACTATTTCCGAGTGCAACTCTAGCTCTCCCTGTAACGGTTTCTATGTTTTGATCATTAATATACACGAGTTCTGTTGGATGTTCAATAATAGCGAATCCCATGTATGGCAGTCCTCCGTCATTGTAATTGACAAACTTTTTCGTTTGAATATTAATAGACCCCGCACATCCTCCAATAGGCAATACAGTTGAAATATCCGTTTCACATTCCACCGCTGTACCCGCGTATACAATTACTTCATTATCGGATACAATCAGACTTGACGAATTAGGGTTTCGACCATCTCCGTGATAAAACGAATAATAATCTCCTGCATTAGCCAAGACTTGCGTAACCATAGTTCCTGTTTCTACCCCTTGTGGTGTAAAGCTTTTAACAGTAACTGTTGTATTGTCTTTTGTCGCTACAATTAAACTTTGCTCCGATCCAAGAAACTGACTGCGTTGAGTATCATTAGGAATTGTTCCTTCCCCACGAACCACCAAATAACGATTCCCTAGCATATGCACAGGCGCGACCTGATCAAAAGTACCATCTTGACCATTAATACCTCCTGGACCACAAAGTCTAGGGGTATCTCCCCAGTTCCCCACATTGACCACTACGGCTTTCGTTGCTTTTAAAGCACTACCCAAAGGAGCGGTAAACAATCTACTTTGCCCCTTATTCAGGGTAAAAGTAGTTGTTCCAGTTGCCTGTCCTATTTCTACATCTGTTCCATCTTCCGTTGCCATAACCGAATAAACAGGTGTATTATCGTATAATCCTTGTGTACTCTGTCTATAATATCCCACGCGAAATTCTACACCTAACCCCTCTTCACCAAAACTCACTAAAGAGGCATTCCCCTTAATGTTATCTACTCCTAAAGACGTCCATCCTACACTTGCGTCAGAGGCAATATTTCGCATATTAACCAATACCGGTTCTGTTGCTTCGACTACTAAACCGCGATCGTTATACGTGGTATTCACAACATTGCGATTCTGTGTATTCGCCGTTCCTACAAAGCGATAAGAAATTGGGTTATTTGCTGTCACGCTTAACGTTGTTAAAAGCGTTCCATCACTTTTTTTCAGCACAACCTCTACCGGAGTTGTTGATAGTGTCCCAATTACAATCTGATTCGCAGTACTCCAGTACTGCCAAGGAGCTGGCGCAATGTGATGTGTCTTATAATATTGAGCAAATACGGCATTACTCAACAAAAGCAGAATGCCGAGAAGTAAATAGTTTATTTGTTTCATAAATAGAGTTTGATGTTAAGTTGGTTCGTACAAAACCTACATTGGTTCATTTCAGGCTTTCTTGATTCTAAATCAAAATTGGTCCAATTTAAGTTAAATTTAACTATACAGCAAATAATCAAAAACAAAAAAATAGTCTAAAATCATTTTTTATTTTATTTTAATATTCAAAATTTAGTTTTTTAAATAAAAAACAAATTAAAAACCACTATTCAAACACCCTTAATTATACTACAAATTAACAATACCCAATAAAAAAAGGCTCTTGCAGTGCACTGCAAGAGCCTTTTTTTATTCTAATTTACAGCTAGATTTAAACCAAAAATTCAGCGACTATTTCAAAGAATAGCTGCGGATTCTCGGCGTGTAACCAATGCCCTGCATTGGGAATCGTTTTAATTACCGCTTGAGGAAAGTACTTTTGAATTAACACTTCATCATTTTCCTGAATGTATTTTGAGGCTCCTCCACGTATAAACAGGGTTGGTTTATCAAATAAACTTGCTTCATCAATACCTTCTCCAATCGCATTTTCATCTTTATTAAACACCGCTAAATTGAATCGAAAAGCCAATTGATCAGGTTCTTTCCAGTACAAACTCTTTAACAAAAATTGTTTTGTTCCAAAATCTTTAATGCGCGCACTAACAATTTCATCCACCTCTTTTCTGGAAGGTTTTAAAGAAAAATCAACTGCATTTAAAGCTTCTAATATATCTTGATGGTGCGGTGCATAGGTACGGGGTGAAATATCTGCCACAATCAACTTCTCTACTCGACTTGGGTGTTTAGCAGCTAAATGCATGGCTACTTTCCCCCCCATAGAATGTCCTAATACGACAGCATCACACATCGCATAATGATCCATATAGCGCACAATATCTTCTACCATAAAATCATAGGACCAATCATCTGAATGGAAGCTACGACCGTGATTTCTCAAATCTATCAAATGCATTTCATAGCCTTGTTCGACCATTTGTCTACCAAAAGTATTCCAGTTGTCAGACATGCCAAAATAGCCATGTAAAACAAGCATCGGAATACCTCCTTCTCCTTCTATTTTTGAATATAAAATGTCTGCCATTAACTCAATTTATTTATATACATATTCACTACATTTTCCAATCCAAGATAAAGCGATTCCGCAATCAATGCATGCCCGATAGACACTTCTAGTAAATTGGGAATATTGGCTTTAAAGAACTGGATATTATCTAAGCTCAAATCATGTCCGGCATTAATACCCAAATCTAGTTCAACAGCCAACATTGCTGCTTTGATATAGGGCTCAATTCCCTTCTCATTCCCCAATCCATATTGCGTTGCGAATTCCTCCGTATATAACTCAATGCGATCTGTGCCTACCAACTTAGCCCCTTCAATCATCTCCAGCACCGGATCGACAAAAATGGAGGTGCGAATTCCCTGTTGTTTACATTCTTGAATTACTTCTGTTAAAAAATCTTTGTGCTTGACAGTATCCCATCCAGCATTCGACGTCAAGGCGTCTACCGCATCTGGCACTAAAGTTACCTGTGTTGGTTTACATTCAAACACTAATTTCAAGAAGTCATCCATAGGATTCCCTTCAATATTATATTCTGTATATACCACATGCACTAAATCTCTTGCATCCTGATAACGAATATGACGTTCATCTGGTCTAGGATGAATAGTTACCCCCGCAGCACCAAACTTTTGCACATCTTCAGCAACTTTTAATAAATTAGGTACATTACCCCCTCTTGAATTTCTCAAGGTAGCAATTTTATTGATATTTACAGATAGCTTTGTCATAATTAAGATATTAAAAAACAAAAATACAAAGTATAATTAAGGCTTATTGGTTTATTTTTAATTATTTTGCAACAGCAATTCAATCGAACCTATTTTGACAACCTTAGAATCTTTACTCATCGACGCACCTACACTCACTAGCGATATGCTAGTACGTGATGGGATTGCCTTTTTAGACCAACATGATTATTCGCATCTTGCTCTTGTCGATTCGGACAATAAATGGATGGGAACATTGGCTACTGATGTATTATACGATACTGATGAAACGGAAAAAATTGCAAATCTCAAGTACCACATAGCATCACTTTTTGTTTACACTACTGACGATCTAGCCAAAATAGTCGATACATTTATCCTCAACACGTGTAACTTGTTACCAGTTGTTGATGAAGAGATGCATCTGAGAGGAATGCTACCCAAGGCAGCTTTAACCGCAGATTTAGTAGAGCGTACATTTTTTGCTGAATTAGGTACAACTCTCATTATTGAAACACACGCAGAGGCCTACAGTCTTTCAACAGTAGTGCAATTGGTGGAAAGCAACAACGCCAAGTTACTCGGTATTTTACTGCTACAAACAAAAGAACAAAAAACTCAAATCCTGTTGCGAATTAGTCAGAAAAACATTGAGACAATTATTCAAGACTTTCGACGTTTTGATTTTGATATTATTTCTCAACACGATGAAGATTTACATCAAAACAAGCTGATTGAGCACTCTAATTATCTAAACAAATTTTTAAACCTATAGTATGAAATTTGCAATTTACGGGCAAACCAATAAAACAATAGTACAACAAATCGTTCGTCGCTTATTACATGTATTGGAGTCTTACCACCCTACCATTATTTTCGAGCATCATTTTTACGATTTATTAAACGAAATAAATCTATTACCTACTACATACGAAACTTTCGGAAATGAGAATGAACTTCCTACGGATGTTGATTTCTTTATTAGTATTGGAGGTGATGGTACAATGTTGAGAGCTGCAAATTTCATCAAAGACAAAAACATTCCCATTGTGGGAATTAACGCTGGTCGATTGGGTTTTTTAGCAAACATTCAAGAAGACACAATCGAAGAGCATTTACCTCATTTGTTTCAGAACACATACAAATTATCGAGAAGAGCTTTACTCACCATCGATTGTAACCCGGTGGCTAATTCTAATTTCGACATTAACTTTGCCTTAAACGACATAACCGTATCGAGGAAAAACACAACATCCATGATTACTGTGGAGACGTATTTAGATAATGAATACCTTGCCACCTATTGGGCAGACGGATTAATTATTTCAACCCCTTCTGGATCCACAGGATACTCCTTGAGCTGTGGAGGCCCCATTATTGAACCTGAAACAGGATGCTTTGTAATCACGCCTTTGGCACCGCACAATTTAAATGTACGCCCATTAGTGATACGAGATAACCTCACGATTAAACTAAAGGTAAACGCTAGGGAAAGTCAGTTTTTACTTTCTGTTGACAGTAGTACTCAAGCAGTAAACAACGAAACAGAAGTAACCATTTCAAAAGCTCCCTTCACTATTAATTTAGTAGAATTTCCTCAACAGAGTTTTATTAAAACACTGCGAAATAAATTACTGTGGGGCGAAGATAAACGCAATTAACACGCGAATCGCACCCTTTTTTTTGTTACATTTATTGTTTCGCACAAGATTTTGTTCGTATTAACTGCAACAAAATCTTTTTTTTCAAACAAAGAAAGTTCATTATTACTATATTTGTGAATTATTTTAACAAAATGAAAAAGATCTTAATTACATTTATCTTACTACTTACCATGCCTTTAGCATACGCTCAAATTCATGAGGTAGGCTTTGGTTTAGGAGGTACAAACTATGTAGGTGATGTGGGATCTACACAGTTCGTCAATCCAAAGAACATAGGCTATAACATTTTTTATAGATGGAACAAGAGCCCGCGACACTCCTATCGCTTGAGTTTTAGTCAAACAAAACTAACCGGGAATGACGCTGATGCTTCTAGTGAAAGTAGAAAAGAAAGAGGCTTGCGTTTTGACAATACACTACAGCAACTGAGTTTGGGAATTGAATTCAACTTTTTTGAATTTGATTTACACCAAGAAAATTTTGCTATGACTCCTTATCTTTACGCTGGTATATCAGGTATTCGTTACACTGACATTTACCACAGAAATAAAAAGATGATTAAAGGTGACAAAAAATACAACGCAGCGATTCCCTTTGCTGCGGGAATGAAAATTAGAGTAAATCCTCAGATTAATATTAATGCAGAAGTAACTGCGACTTATACATTCACCGATAATTTAGATGGCAGTAATCCTACTTCAGCTAGCACAAAACGCTATCGCTTTGGAAAAAATGGAAATGATTGGTTTTTCTATTCGGGAATTACAATAAGTTATACTTTTGGACATAATCCTTGTTATTGCGCAGATTAAATGAAATTGAAAGAACAACTTAACATGAGCAATCTACCAAAGCACATTGCAGTTATCATGGATGGCAATGGTAGATGGGCTAAACAAAGAGGTTTTCTACGAACGATTGGTCACGAAAATGGCGTAAAATCCCTTAGAACAACTATTACAACTTGCGCAGAATTGGGTGTCAACTATCTGACATTATATGCTTTTTCTACAGAAAATTGGAACAGACCCAAGTACGAAGTAGACAAATTAATGGAGCTGTTAATAAAAGCATTGACAAAGGAAATCCCTACATTCATGAAGCACGATATCGCCTTAAATGCGATAGGAAATTTAGCTTTACTACCCGAAAAAGTTCGAGATAAGTTAACTGACGCAATTGATAAAACGAAAGAAAACAAAAGGATGACTGTAACTTTAGCATTAAGTTATGGCTCCAGAGCAGAAATAATACACGCAATTAAGGAAATTTCTATTAAAGTTAAAAATAATATAATTTCAGAAGACAATATTGACGAATCAATTATTAATGAGCATCTTTACACGCATAATATGCCTGATGTTGATTTGTTAATTCGCACAAGTGGAGAGCAAAGAATTAGTAATTTCTTGCTTTGGCAGATTGCTTATGCAGAATTGTATTTTACGGAGGTATTATGGCCGGACTTCTCAGAGGACGAACTTTATCGTTCTATTCTATCCTATCAAAACAGAGAGAGAAGATTTGGAAAAACTAGTGAACAAATTAAATAAAAACGAAAATAATGTTTCAAAAAGGCATCTCACTTTTTGCTCTGTTTATTGCAGGTCTAATTTGTAGTAGTGCACAAGCACAGCAAGGGGGCAATATTCCTACTTTAGAAACCCCTAAAACTTACATTTTAGGAGATATAAAAGTAACTGGTAAAATTAATTACAACCCTCAAACGGTTGTAACTTTTACGGGTTTAAATAAAGGTCAAAAAATTTCTGTTCCTGGAGAAGAGATTTCAGATGCTTTAAAGAAACTGTGGAAACTCGGTTTTTTTAAAGACATTAATATTTACGAAACATCTATTGTTAACGACACTATCAATTTAGAGCTTACTTTAAATGAATTACCTCGTTTGAATAGTGCAAAAGTAAAAGGCTTCAAAAAAGCGAAATCTGAAACTGTTACCAAAGAGGCAAAATTGACAAAAGGTAAAATTGTCAATGAAAACTTGCTATCAACAACAAAGTATTTCCTTTTAAACAAATACAAAAAAGACGGTTACTTTAATACCAAAGTGACACTAAACACTGTAGCTACGGATTCAACAGGTAAATACGTAGATTTAGTTGTAGGCATTGACAAAGGAAAAAAAGTCCGCATTTCAGATATTACTTTTGACGGTAACAAACAACTGACAAACAAACAGTTGCGCAAAGCTTTAAAAGACACGAAAAAACGCAGTCCTTTTAACCCTTTACGTATTTTCAAACCTTCGAAATTCATCCAATCGAAATACGAAGAAGATTTGACGCGTTTAGTTGACAAATACAAAGAGAAAGGATATCGAGATGCTCGTATTATAACAGATACAACTGCATACAATTCAAAAACGAATCGCATGGCGATTAATATCGATGTAGAAGAAGGAAACAAATACTACATTGGTGATATTCGATTCATCGGAAATACAGTATACACAAACAATCAACTTCGCAATATCTTAGGAATTGACAAAGGCGAGGTTTACAATGGTGTTTTATTAAACAAACGCATACAGGACTCATCAAATCCAGATGCGTATGATTTAACGAATCAATATCAAAACAACGGGTATTTATTCTCTAACATTACCCCGGTAGAGGTAAAGACGGCGAATGATACCATTGATTTTGAAATCCGTATCACAGAAGGTCCTATTGCACGTTTTAACAACATCACTGTTCGCGGGAACGAGTATACACATGACCACGTTATTCATCGTACCTTAAAAACTAGACCTGGAGAAATCTGGAGTAAAGCTATGGTTATGGAAACGATGCGACGTTTAGGAGCTTTGAATATTTTTGATGCTCAAGCGATTGTTCCAGATGTATTAAACCCCGATCCAACTTCGGGAACGGTAGATGTTGAATGGTCCGTAGCCGAAAAAGGATCCAGTCAAGTTGAGTTACAAGGAGGATACGGTGGAGGTGGTTTCATCGGAACCTTGGGATTGTCATTCAATAACTTTTCTTTGCGCAATATTTTCAATAAAAAAGCATACCACCCATTTCCAATGGGAGATGGTCAATCTTTAGCTTTGAGATTACAAGGAAGTTCTTATTATCAAACGTATAGTTTGAGTTTCTCAGAACCTTGGTTAGGTAGAAAGAAACCGGTGAACTTATTTGGTACCATTGCCTACAGTACACAGAATCTATACGACTACTACAACAGAAGAACAGATCGCAGTAGAGGTTTTAACATTACAACATTACAACTTGGGGTTGCGAAACAATTAAGTGTACCTGATGATTACTTTGTATTATCACACACGTTGAGTTTCCAATACTACGACATGAAGAACTACAACACGGGGTTATTTACCTTTGGTGATGGTTCTTCGCGAAATCTAGCCTACCAAATCGAATTAACGAGAGACAACCGAGGAATGGATCCAAACTTCCCAACTTTTGGTTCGTTCTTTAGCATCAGTGGTAAGTTTACACCACCGTACTCGTTGTTCAACAATGTTGATTACAAGAATTTAGGCAATCAACAAGAGTACAAATACAAATCAAAAGCAGGACAAATCGATCCTAATACAGGTTTAATAATTCCAGAAGGTACCTACTTAAATGCAGCAGGACAACCCGTGAGCAACTGGCAAGATGCAACAGCAGATGCTAGTAAAGTAGACCAAAAACGATTTAATTGGTTAGAATACTATAAATTAAAGTTCAAAGGTGATTGGTATACCACAATTTTTGATAAATTAGTATTTAGAACAGTAGGAGAATTCGGATACATGGGGGCGTACAACAACAACCGTGGTGTTGTTCCGTTTGAGCGTTTCTATGTTGGAGGAGATGGATTAGTTAACTTCTCATTAGACGGTCGTGAGGTTGTCCAATTGAGAGGGTACAAAAACCAGGCTTTGACGCCAATAAATCAATATGGCGAACAAATTGGTGGTACGATATACAATAAATTCACCCTAGAGTTACGTTATCCTATTACACTAAAACCAAGTGCCTCTGTATATGTATTATCATTTGCAGAAGCTGGAGCAGCATATGATTCATTCAAAGATTACAATCCATTTGATTTAAAACGATCGGCTGGATTAGGTGTTCGCGTGATCATGCCTATGTTTGGTCTATTGGGTATTGACTTCGGGTATGGATTTGATGCACCTCCAGGAACAACTCAGAAAAACGGTTGGGAGACACACTTCATCCTTGGTCAACAGTTTTAGTGATACACTTTGCTAAAATTTAACAAATTATGAGGTATCTTTTTATTTTTTTAATCAGTATTTTTGGTTATTCCTTTTCCTTTGCACAAGGAGGGTCTGCTCGAGTTGCTTATATTGACATGGAACTTATCTTGCAACACGTCCCGGAATACACAGAGGCTAGTGCACAATTAGCCTCACGTGCAGAAGGCTGGAAACAAGAAGTTGACAAGAAAAAGGAAGAGATTAAAAAACTCAAAACGGATTTAGCAAATGAAAGAGTGTTGCTTACTCGTGATTTGATTAATGAAAAAGAAGAAGACATCAGTTCTCTTGAAGACGATCTTTTAAAATATCAACAAAAATATTTTGGTACAGATGGAGAGTACTTTTCGCAAAAAATAAGTTTAGCGAAACCGATTCAAGATCAAGTATTCTCTATGGTTCAAGATATTGCTGAGGCAAGAAAATACGATTATGTTTTAGACAAGAATGCTGAAACTACGATGTTAATAGCCGATAAACGATATGATATTAGTAATTTAGTCATTCGTCGCATGACCGCTGCTCGAAGAAAACAAAACATGACAGCAGAGCAAGTAGAAGCTGTAGAGAAAGAGGAAAAAGAAGAAGATGCTATTTCGCTTAGACAAAGTCGACGTGAGGAACAGCAACGCAGAAGAGAAGAAGCTGAACGCCAAATGCGTCAAGAACAGAAAGAAGAAAAGCAGAAGCAACAGCAAACGAAGACAGAGCATGAACAAATCAGTAAAGAAGACTCTTTAAAACGTCAACAAGAAGAGAAGTTAAAAGAGTTAGAAGAGAAAAGAGAAGAAGCTGAACGTTTAAGACAAGAGAAAATTGAAGCGCAAAAGCAAGCGCTGAAACAAAAACAAGAAGAGATTGAACAGAAGAAGCTAGAGGATAAACAAAAGAGAGAGCAACTTCAATTAGATCGAGAAAAGCAAATTAAACAGCAGCAAGAAGAAGCGGAAAAGCAAAAAGCTGCCAGAGAAAAAAGAGAACAAGAAGAAAAAGATCGACGCCGAGAAGAAGCGGAAAAACAGCAAAAAAATGACAAGAATGAAGAACTTGAAAAATTAATTGCTGACAGACAAGCTGCCGAAACCAAGCGAAGAGTGGAACAAGAGCAAAAGAAAACTGAAGCCCTAGAACAACGTCGAAAACAAATAGAGGAAACGCAGCGTAAACAACAAGAAATAAAACAACGCGTTCAACAAGAACAAGAAGAAAAACGCAAAAAAATGCTTCAAGAACAAGAAGAAATGAAAAAACAAATTGAAGCCGCAAAAAGTAACAAGTAAAATAATATAAAAAACGAATACAATGAAAAAAATGAAATCCTTATTGATTGCAGCAGTAATGTTTTTTGGCGTTAGCTTAACTACAGCAACAGCCCAAACTAAAGTTGCACACATCGATGTTCAAGCTTTGATTACAGAAATGCCTGCTATGAAATCAGCTGAGGCAGAATTAAAAACATTAAGCGAAAAATATCAAAAAGAATACGGAACAATGGTATCTGAGTACCAAACAAAAGCTCAAAAATACCAAACTGAAGCTCCTACTGTAGGAGATAAAGTAAACGAAGATAGACAAAAAGAAGTGGAAGATCTTTTACAAAGAATCCAACAGTTCCAAACTACAGCTTCGCAAGATTTACAAAAGAAAGAAGTTGATTTAACACAACCTATTTTTGAGAAAGCTAGAACAGCAATCCAAAAAGTAGCTCGCGCTCAAGGAATCCAATATGTATTAGATTCATCAATGGGTTCTGGCGTTTTATTAGCTGACGGTACAAACTTAGCAGCTGATGTAAAAAAAGAATTAGGTATTAAATAATTTTTATATTTTCAAAAAAAGTCCGTTTTTACAACGGACTTTTTTATTTTTGTTCTACTTATGAAAAACACAAATCCCATTGGTTTATTTGATTCTGGTATAGGTGGAACCACAATATGGCAAGAGATTCGCAACTTAATGCCTTATGAAGACACCATTTTTTTAGCAGATCAGAAGAATGCACCTTATGGCACACAAACCAAAGAAGCTATTGTTGCCCTATCCCATAAAAACGTAAAATACTTGGTTGATCAAGGATGTAAATTGGTTATTGTTGCTTGCAATACAGCAACCACAAATGCCATTCAAGAACTGCGTTCTTCCTTTACCATCCCCATCATAGGAATAGAGCCAGCTATTAAGCCAGCTTCTCTACTGACAAAAACCTCAACCATAGGTGTTTTAGCTACAAAAGGAACCATTACAAGCGATTTATTTACTTCCAAGCTAAAACTATACCCTAATGTGAAAATAATCGAACAAATCGGCTATAATTTAGTCACCTTGATTGAGGCGGGTCAACTCCATACCCAAGAAATGAAGGATCTTTTACAACTCTATTTACTTCCCATGGTCGAGCAAGGCATGGATACTCTAGTTTTAGGGTGTACGCACTATCCTTATTTAACCCCTATTATAAAAACAATTATTCCCGAAGATATTTTAATTATTGACTCTGGTGAAGCAGTTGCAAAACACACCCAAAAAGTATTAGCTGAACATCAATTATTGACTACAACTAATCAACCTGGCCACACCCTGTTTTACACCAATGTAGACCCTTCTGTGTTACAAACATTCGCACCAAAAGATATCCAAGTTCAACAAATTGAATTTTAAAAAAAGCATTGCACACTAGCAATGCTTTTTTTTTCTGCCAAATCCTTACCAATATTCAAAAAAAACAGTAATGCATGAATCCACTACTGTTTTCTATTTAGCAAATATTTGTGCTAACCGCTATTTATTTCTCTTGATCTGCCTCTTTAAACCAACCAGAATACATCACATAATTATTGGCTATACGCTCAATCTCCCCTGCGAAATCCGAAGCACCAATGTCTTTTACCTTCTTTGCAGGAACACCTGCGTAAATGCTTCCTGGTTCCACTACAGTATGCTGCGTAACTACAGCTCCCGCAGCTATAATCGTATTGCTGTGAATGACACAATCATCCATCACGATAGCTCCCATACCAATTAACACATTATCGTGTACAACACAACCATGCACCATAGCATTGTGTCCTATTGAAACGTTGTTTCCGATAACTGTAGGATGTTTTTCGTAGGTACAGTGTATAATTGCTCCATCTTGGATATTTACCTTATTGCCAATGACAATCGAATTCACATCACCGCGAATTACTGCATTAAACCAAACACTACACGACTGCCCGATTGTAACATCTCCGACAATAGTAGCATTCTCTGCAATATAGCAATCCGTTGCTATATTGGGGTACTTCCCTCTTATTTCTTTTATTAGCATACTTTGTTATATTTAAAAAAAAAGTCCCGATAAATATCGGGACTTTTTTTTAATCGTGTAGGTTAGGACAATTACAATCTAATGTACTTCGTTTTGCAAATAAATCAACTCCAAGTGTGAATAAATGGAATCCTCCTTTGTTAAACGTATTATCTCCTAATTCATGTGTATACGTGTAAGTAAAACTAAACATTTTATAAGACCCTCCAATTAGTGGACTGATACTTTGATTTGCTTGTTTTTTGCTTTTTCCACTTTTCATGTATTCCGCTCGATTAAAATCGCGACGGTAAGAAACACCAGCCCAAAGTTTAGCGTCTTCGAAAGTTTTATACACTTTCATATTCACATCAGCTAACTTCATCTCCGTTTCTTCAACATACTGCACTAACACAGAAGGCTCATACATCCATCCTCCATTGTAGCGCGTGTTTCCGAAAGTATAACCACCACCTAATAAGTAACGGCGAAAATTGTTGCTTTCTGCATCTGTATACAATTCTCTTTTACTTGTAACTGCATTTTTTACGGTGAACATAGAGAAAAATTCTCCACGGTGATACGCCGCTCCAAAATCAACAGAAAAATAGCTATCTTTTACTTCAAGACCACCACTTAACACAGGGTCATAAACAGAACCAAATTTTGTTTCATCTAGTGTAGTACGAGCAAAACCTGCACTCATACCAAACGACAACATATTCAATTCATAACGTGACTCACTGAAAGTAATATGATGTGCATACGTCAACTTAGCTCCACTTTCAGCATGATAACCATTCTTATCTGAGAAAGCGATGATACCAATACCCGATCGTTCTCCGACGCGGGTATTGATTGTTAAAGTTTGCGTTTGTGGTGCATCATCTGTATCACCCCACTGTTGTCTTATCGCTCCTCGTACCTGTGTACTATTTTTTAATCCTGCCATTGCTGGGTGAATCAAATAATAGTTATCAGCCAAATAATCCGAATACATAGGTAATCCACCGTCTTGCGCATGACCCATTTGAGTAACTAATAACGCAATTGCTAAATATCTCTTCTTAAATATTTTCATATCCTAAATTATCGTTTTAATGAGAAGTGTCCTTTATATTGAACTTTTCGAGGAACTTGATTTGCTTGTTTAGCTTCTTCTAAATACTCTACAGTAAACCAGTAATCAGTAGATGGCATTTGTTTTCCATTAAATGTACCATCCCATCCTCCATTAGCAGGAGTAAACTGAGTTAATAATTTACCATATCTATCATAAATGTAGATCACAGCTTCTGGATGACCTTGCAATGTAGGAATATTCCATGTATCATTAAATCCATCACCATTCGGTGTAAAGAATCTTGGATAACCTAAAACAAACACATCTACATATTGCGGACAAATTGAACGCTGATCTTTATATCGAACCCAAACTCTGTGCGTTCCATTTAATACATCATAGAAAATTTTCGAATCTTGATAAGCTCCTTCATCTAAAGCATATTCAAACAATCTTGCATCTTTTGGATCTTCAACGATAATAGAAATTCGCTCTTCACCATCGATTGCTCCAAGAATACCTTTTGAATCAGCATTTGTGATTTTAATCTTAATCTCTTCAACAAAATTAAGCGTTATCGCATTACTAGTATTTGAACATTGTTGTCCTTTAAACTTAACAACTACTCTAAACACGTTTCCTAATTCAATGCTTTCTACTACATAATATGATTTTGTAGCACCTGCAATTGGAGTATATATTCCACCTGTAGCATTTCTTCTTTCCCATTGGAATTCATAATCTCCACCTTTAAATCCAGAATCAATTGTATAAGGATCCAGTAATTTTTTAGTCGTATAATCAATACATACTAATGGTCCTGCTGCTAATACTGGCGCGATTGGCGTTTCAAACACAGTAAGTGTAAATCTCGTTTCATCTTGACAGAAGAAATTAGCACCTGGGCGTTTTACCACTGCAACAATTTCATGTGTACCGATAGGCAATCTAAAGTTACCTAATTGTGCTGGATCAATTAATACATTTTTATAATAATACTGTACACCTAAGTTTGCTGCATCAATATTTTGTCCAATGATAATTTCATCTGTGAACAAATTAAGGTCAAAAGTAGCAGTTCCTGCAGATCCTGCTGGACTTGCGCATTTCTCAATTCTTGTTTTATCAGCTAAGCTAATATCAAAAGCAAAAACTTTTTCTTCAACAATTAAATTCAATACGCCTACAAAGTGACAACCTGATTCTTTTCTAACTACGCGTACAAAAATTTGTTCAAATCCACGTGTTTGGTTTGTACGTTGTGGTTGAATAGCAACTCCAATGTTATTTCTTTCTGCGTCATTTCTATCTAAATAGAAGTACACATCAAAATCTGCTGGATTTTCACCATTCAATATCTCATCTAACTTATCTAGCATATTGAAGTTGTGGAATCCTGATGTATTTTCCTCACAAATAAGGAAGTTCACTGGAGCAAATACAGGAACTGGTTTCACGCCAATCTGTAAAGGCACAAGCACTGCACATCCCGTATTTCCATTCAATTCTGAATTTACTCTTACCCATACAGTCGTAGTACCAGAAAGATGTTGATCAGGGAAAATAATTCTATCAAATCGATCTCTTTCCTCAGCTCCACGCTTCGTATTGTAATATTCAAAACTATAATTTGCCGATTGATTTGCAATTTCTAATTCTCTAACTGTTAAATCAAATCTAGCCAGCCCATCTATATGTGTCGGACTTGAATCACACTCGTAAATAGGTTTAGGATTGAAATTCACATTTGGCAATGGCAATACTTTTATTGTCATTGAAGTATAACTTCTACATCCATTGAAACTATTTACAGCTACCCAAATCGTTTGTGGGTTACCTGTATTTGGATATTGTCTTGGATTTGCGATAGCATTTCTATTCGCTAGTGCATCCTCTTTTGTTAAATAATAATCAAAAGTAACACGATCAATTACTCGACCTAAAATATCCAATTCTCTAATTGTTAAGTCAAACGTTCCTCTACCTGTATTTGGCAAGGATGCTTGACAAATTTCAATTGGCAATGGATTGTTAATTGCTAATGGAACATTGGCAATAATTTTAAAGTTTCCAGTAGCGAAACAGCTACTCAATCTACTTGTAACTCTATACCAAATCGTTTGGTTATTCCTAAGACTTACATAACGTTCTGGATTAGAAATCGCATTGCGTCTTGCTAAAGCATCTGGCTCATTTAAGAAATACTGAATTTGAACATCGCTGTTATTTTGAGCTGCTAAAATTGCTGTATCTTGAATACGCAAGTTGAAAAGAACTCCCATATCAGAAAAAGGATCATCGCTACACGTTACCAAATCAGGTAAATCGATTGGATTTAATGGGGTAGCAACTACAGTTAAATGCAATGGTTTCACTGTAAAACATCCACCTGCTAATTCTCCTCTAACATATACAATCGCATTATTTGCTGTAATATTATTATACTGATTTGGATTTGGAATTGCATTTACTCCTGCCAAAGCATTTTGCTCTGTCTCATAAAAAGTAATGACAATATTTGGATCTCCATTTTGCAATGAATTCACTAAGCTCATCAAATCAAACACTCCGAACCCATCATTATTCACACTACAAATAGCCACTGGATCTGTTGGAATATTCAACACCGGAGTTGTCAATGCTTTTAATTTCATTGGTCTAATTTCAGTACAACCGGTATCCGAATTAAATCTCACATAAACTGTTTGTTCGTATTGTTGGATATTCACATAGTTATTTGGCAAAGCATTCACTTGTCTTTCTGCTTCACTTCTTGAACCATAAAAACGCACCTCAAGTCCTAATTGAATTCCAATTAAATGTGTAACATGATCTAATAAATCAAACGTTGCATATCCTTGTCCTAAAGCAGGGTCTTCACATTTTTGATAATCCACTACAGTAGGAATCACTGGCATTAAGATTGGCGTAAGTACAATATTAGTCAAACTAAAACAGCCTGTGTTTAAATCTTCTACTTTTGCCCACACACTTCTACCTAAGGCACTAGAATAATTTTCTGGATTCACAATTGAATTGCGACTATTTTCAGCATCAACACGCGAAGTATAATAATCAATTCGATATGGAGTACCATTTAATTGCGCTGTAATTTCTGCCTCTTTTGTTGTTAGATCGACAATCATCTCACGGTTTGGATTATCCACACACATGGAGAACATGATACGCTCTGGAACAACTACTTTAGGGCTAATCGTCAACAATACAGGTACCACTTGGAAACACGTACTTCTTGCGTAAGCGACTCTAGCATAAATTGTTTGCGTAAATGGCACTGTATTAACAAAATTCGTCGTACCAATTGCATTGATATTTTGGTTTGCATCCGTAATTGAACGGAAGTATTTCACCTCGATATAAGGACTCACTTGATCACCCAACAAGCTAATTGTCGCCTGTCTCAAATCAAACTCTCCGATTCCATTTGGTGCTGTACTTAAACTACAAGAGAAAAGCTCTAAGCTATCATTGATCTCAGCCAATACTGCCACTTCTAGTTCAATTGGATAAACACCATAACAACCTGTGCGAAGATTTACTAAACGAACACCAATTGTTCCCGTAGCAGATTCATAATTTGCTGTATTGTGAATAATTTCACTTGCATCGTTATTAATCGCACCTGCTACTGTTCTAAAGTAAACCACTTCTACATTTGGACGACCCGCAATAATAACTGGTGTTGTCAAATTAAAATTAAACACCCCTGTTGTTTTTCCTTCGATTGGACAACCAAATATCTTACCAATATTCGGCATTGTTGGTACCTGGTTGATAAACAACTGAAACGATGTTAACGTAAATTCTGTCGTTTGTGTTCTATTTTGTACACGTACCCAAATCGTTTGTCCATTACTTCCTATAAAACGAGTTAAATCAGCAGTAGGAATAGCATTCCTATTTAGATTTGCATCCTCTTGGGTTAAGAAGTACAATACCTCATAATTCGGATTGTTATTGTATACACGCGGTGTTTGAACCGTTAAATCAAAAGGAGCCGTCGTTGTAGCTAATTCGCTACATACCGATAAATTTGGCAATTCATTTAAGTCTAGTTCACAACGCAAAGCTAATAATTCAAAAGAATCCATCGCATAACATTGCATTCCAGCACGATCTACTCGTACCCAAACCGTTCTTGAGAATCCATCTACTGCCGTATTCAACGTTTGTGTTAAAGCAATAGGAGCATTATTAGCTTGAGCATCGCGTTCTGAATTGTAGAACTTAATGTTATAGGTATCGTTAATATTTAACTGTGTAATTACATCATTTAAATCAAATTCTGCAACTCCAGCAGCATCAATACACGCTTGTAAATTGTGTACTTCTGTCAATACAGGAGCATCTTGTACTGTAACCGTAATATCTTTGGTATGTGTACATCCGTAATCATCTACCACTACATAGGTATAAGTATGTTCACCTGGGAACAATGGTTTAGCTACCATTTGCCCATTCTCCATTACTAGATCTGGATGTGGCATCCAATACGAATTCGCGATTACTGGTTGAAAAGTTAACGCTAATTTTTGAAAGCGTTCATCAAATGCAATATCCCAACACTTTAATCTTCCACTATGACCTTGCCATTTATCTTCTACTTGTAAACGCCAAATTCCATTTAAAGGCGCACCAATAAAGTTTGAAAAATCATTATTTGGCGTTGTATATTCCCAAGGTTTATATAAACCATCTGGGAACCTACTTCCAGGAGTAGGTGCCATCTGCACGTTACCGTTTCTATTTTGCAATGGAAAATCAGCATCATCGCTAAAATTGTATATTCCAAAAACATTATTACCATTTCCAAAAGTAATTCCTGTATCAAAAGGTCTATTGCCATTAATATATTTAGTCAAATACATAGAAGCCCCATTAGGAGCAAATACAATAATATCCAAATCCGCTGCCCATCCATGTACAATCTCCATCCACAAATCGATAATATCCTCTGGTCTCTCAATTTTTTCGGTATCACAATAATAATCGAATTCGATAGCACTTGTAAAAAACACCCCAGGAACATCGGGCAAATCGACAGGAACACACTCCATCTTAACTGGTATGAACTCTTGTTTCTCTAGCTCAACTACAGCTCCTAGCTTAATGGGTTCACCTAAACAATAGACTGGTTTATCTGTTGTTAAGGTGATATCCGCCTGAGAAGAGGCTACTTGAATAATAAAAGTTTTATTTTTTTCACAACCGTTGCGATCTGTTACGCTAAATCTCATACGATATGCACCAGGCACATCAAATCGGTAGGTCACATTTTTCCCTATACGCTCTACGGTACGCCTGTCGAATTTATAAGTCCACTTATACACTGCATCTTCACCCGATTCAGAAAAAATAGCATCTCCATATAATTTAATTTCACTTCCCGAACATACTTTAATTACTCCTAGATCTTCCGGACAGGTTGGAGGTGTATTGGGATCGAAAGCAGGTACTGTTCGAGGAACGAGCACTTCTATATTCTGACAAGCTTTCATTTGACACATGATGTTGGCTGAAAACCCTTCCGAAGTTGGTCCATCGTCAGAGGTAAATACCAACGTCATACATCCATCCGCAGCAGAGGATGAAACAAATCCAGGGGAGTTTTGTCCTGTAAATGGACTTCCTGGCATAGCTTGTCCCCCTGATGAAATTGCCAAGGAAGCTCCTGGTGCTAATAAGAAGGAAGTGAAATCCAAACGAATCGTTCCTCCTGGCGTATCTGGACACAACACCATTTCGTAGCGTTGAAGTGGCTGATAGTTACCAGCTAGCCCACCATCATCATATAGAGTTCCTGAACAAATCTCTCTACGACCGTTGAAAATCAAAAGATCTTCCGCCTGTGCTTCAAAGAAACTCATTTGCGTGAGCAGAAAAACCATGAAAAATAAAAATCTCTTCATAAATGATTTTTTTATTGTATAAATATTATTATTACTCATCTATATCGCTTTTAATTAAGACCAAAGTCCATTGCTCTTTGATAAAATAATCAAACATTGTTCTAAAATTCAACGCATAACCATCGCTCCGCGCATAGTTACTACAACTACTTTTGTCATAATTAATTGCTCTACACATTATTGCAAAATTTAAAAATTGTACTTACTTCTCTTAGTTAGAATTACTTCGCTTCTGCAAGCGCTGTTAATTCATACTTAATTATATGTTAATTATATGTTTAAAAAACCAAATATACAGATTCGTAGAATATAAGTTTGTTAATTTTGAAAAAAAATAAAACAAAATGTCACAGATTAAAATTCAAAATACTCAAAACCCTGCAATTGTCAAGTTTATCCTCCCTGATTTCATCACAAAAGGAGACAATTTTGAGTTCAAAAACATTGATGAAACTGCACAATCTCCTTTGGCGAGAGAACTTTTCTACTTACCTTTTGTAAAAACGGTATTTATTGCAAATAATTTTATTGCCATTGAAAAATTTTCAATTGTTGAATGGGATGACGTGCAAGATACTGTTGCGGATCAAATCCAAACTTTCATCGCTAAAGGTAAGAAAATCTTAATAGAATCTAAAGATGATCACAAAAAACATCCTATTACGATTTATGCAGAATCTACGCCAAATCCAGCCGTAATTAAATTTGTTGCCAACAAGGCATTAACCAAGCAAGGTGTTGAGTTTAAAAACATTGACGAGGCGAAAGCTTCACCACTAGCGAAAGAACTGTTTAAACTGCCTTTTGTACGCGAAGTATTCATTGACGAGAATTATGTATCCATTTCTAAATACGAAGCGTTTGATTGGAATGAATTCATTCAATCTACGCGTTCATTTATTAAGGAATTTTTAGAAAAAGGGAATTTAGCAGTAGAGGAAGCTTTGGTTACGAATGTTGCAGCATTAGAGAAACAAGCAGATATTCACTTTGACTCTTTAGACGAGAAGTCACAACGCATCATTAATATCTTAGAAGAAAATGTAAAACCAGCGGTTCAAGCGGATGGTGGAAACATTGCCTTCCAAAACTACAACGCGGAAACGAATATCGTTCAAGTAATCTTACAAGGAGCTTGTAGCGGATGTCCATCTTCTACTTTTACCTTAAAGAATGGTATTGAAAGCATGTTGAGACATATGCTTGCTGACGAAGCTATTGTTGTAGAAGCCCTCAACGGATAAAAGGGACTAATCAGAAGAAACATAAAAAAAAAACGCTTGAAATCAAATTTCAAGCGTTTTTTTAATTCTATTTTTCACAACACCTCAATTTAACTTCTTGAGGTATACTTCGTTCTCTTTTGATCCAAATCAAATTGTTCAAACAATTCTAACAAGCCAATAGTTGCTTTCACCATATCATCTGTTTCAAACAAGATGGAAAAATACAATTTACTGTTCTTCGGGCTTGTTTCAGTAGTGCGAATGCGCACAATCTGCTTCTGAATTAATTTATCAATTGTCTGTGTAATTTCTTCTTTATTTGCTAGGACTTCGCTAATGCGATCAAATTTTTCTTCTAAGAAAATAGCCCCTATCTCATCCAAAAAGCTCTGTAGTTTATTGTCGACTAACTTCAAATCGCGAATCTGATTAAACTTTAGCTTTTTGTGGTTATTATCCACGTGCGTATAACTATTCTGTGTAATGAATAAGGTAGACTTAATAATGTCTTGTAAGAAGCCCAAAGTCAATACATAAAACTTACTTGCTCCCACGGTAGTTTCGTCTAAGTTCTTGATAAAGAAGTACACATTACCACGCAGGCTATCTACTTCTTTTTCCAACTGTTTTAGTTTCTTTCTACACGCTTTTAAATCCGCGTGATTTTGCAACGCTACTCCGTCAATAACACGCGTATACAATTCGTTCGTACGGACAATTACCTTGGCAATTTGAGCAGAGCTCTCCGAAGCAACTTCGTGAATCGTTACAATATCAATTTTATTGAGTTTTTCTATTTTGAGTTTCTTCTCTTGCTCTAGACGCTGATGCATCTTATTACTTCTATATAATAAAATACCAATTAAAATCAGCATCGCTACTAAAGCATATACCTCTCCAATATAAAGGATATAAGCCGTGATAAAAGAAGCAACAAATGCGACAATAGCCGTGACAAACCACCCTCCTATAACATTGAACACCCCAGCTACGCGATAAACTGCAGAATCTCTATCCCATGCTCTATCCGCAAAAGAAGTACCCATAGCTACCATAAAGGTAACATAAGTTGTAGATAAAGGTAGTTTCATCGACGTACCGATAGAGATCAAAATACTTGCCACCATCAAATTGACAGAAGCACGTACCATATCAAAAGCGGGCTCATCTGCCTTATTCTTGCTTTTTGTTTTCACCTCAGGTTGCTCAAAACGCTTATCCATGTGGATTTGCCATGATTTCGGAAGAAAGTAATTTACAATACCCCCAAAAATAACCATACTACGCACCAAGGCTTTAGATAGTAAATTGGGTGAAAACTTCTCATCCGAAGAATCTGAACTCTGACGCGCTAAGTTCATTTCCGTTTCAATTACATTGCGCGCTTTCTTAGAAGTCCACAACGTATAAACCATAATACCTCCTGCTAACAATAGGAAATAAAAAGGCGCTTTGACACTTTCTTCCGCCAGTTTCCCCATCAAGTAAACATCTGGTGCTTGACCTGAACTTTGAAAAAACTCGAACGATTGAATCGCCGCAATGGGCACCCCAATAAAGTTTACCAAGTCATTCCCTGCAAAAGCCAAGGCTAGTGCGAACGTTCCGATAATAATAATGACACGTAAAATATTCAGCTTAAATACGGACATTAAAAATTGAGAAAACAACGTCCAAAACACGAAACTTCCTCCTAAAATAATCAATTGATTGTGATCAATCCAAGTAGAGGCTTCTTTGGTTAAGAAACTTGATCCTTTTAGTCCTTTTATCAAAATAAAAAAGGAAATAGCAGTAATTGCTGTTCCTCCGAATAAAGCACCGAAATATTTCATCTTACGCTCCACTTGGAAGGTAAAGATTAAACGCGATACATATTGAACGATGGTCCCTAGTGTAAAGGACAAAATAACAGACAACAAAATACTCACAACGATCTCGGAGGCCTTCTTCGTATTGATATACGAAGGCAAAGTGGCCCAACTGTCGTCACTCGTTACAATTTTCACCACAGCTAAACACACCGCGGCACCTAATAACTCAAATACAATTGAGACTGTTGTAGAAGTGGGTAATCCAAGCGTATTAAAGACATCTAATAGCAAGACGTCGGTAATCATGACGGCTAAGAAGATAATCATTACATCGTTGAAGGTGAACATACTGGGAACAAAGATTCCACTTCGGGCAATTTCCATCATCCCACCAGAAAAAACAGCTCCAACCAAGATTCCTAAAGAAGCCACGAGCATAATGCCTTTGAAAGACATCGCCTTGGATCCAAGTCCTGAATTTAAGAAGTTTACAGCGTCGTTACTAACTCCAACAGTTAAATCTATTATGGCCAATATCCCTAAGGCTATTAGCATTACAATAAAAATCTGTTCCATTTATTTTTTTATTTTTTTGCGTACTGCAAAAGTCCTTCTATTTCTCTAAACCAACGTTAACTTAATGTTATCCTTTATTAGAAAAGTAGAGAGAGGAGCGAAGAAAAGGGTAGAATTCTAGATTAAAGAAGTGATTCTTTTTTTAGAAAAATCGGGCATTCTCAACTTACAAATACATAAAAAAGTAAACATTTCTATGTATTGAAAAATTCACCCCCTTTCCTCTATCCTCTTTCCTCTCTCTAATAAATAATTTTCCCTAATTTTGTAAGCTAAACTCACTTCCATGAATGAATTACAATACGCGTCAAATCCTTATTTAAAACAGCATGCTACCAACCCTATCTATTGGAAGGCTTGGCATCCATCTGTTTTTCAACAGGCTCAAGAGCAAAACAAATTAGTAATTGTCAGCATTGGTTATTCCACATGTCATTGGTGTCACGTCATGGAGGAAGAGAGTTTCACCAATTTAGAGGTTGCTTCAGCAATGAATCGCGATTTCATTTCGATTAAAGTGGATCGAGAAGAACATCCTGCTGTGGATGCTTATTACATGAAAGCCGTTCAACTAATGACCAAACAAGGGGGATGGCCCTTAAATGTAGTGTGTTTACCTGATGGAAGACCGATTTGGGGAGGAACTTATTTCCCTAAAAAAACGTGGATTGACGCTTTAAGTCAACTCGCTCAACTCCACCAAAACAAACCAGAAGCTACGGTTGAATTTGCAACAAAATTACAAGAGGGCGTCTATATCATGGGGCTTGCTCCAACGGCAAAGGATGAAAGTCGATTTAATTTAGCGTTACTCATCGAAAACTGGAAACAAAGTTTTGATTTAGAGTATGGAGGCTACCAACGTGCACCAAAATTCATGATGCCGACCAACTTGCTCTACCTTCAAAAATTAGGGGATCTTACACGAGATAAAGACTTGCTCCACTATATTGATTTAACGCTAACTCAAATGGCTTGGGGTGGGATTTTCGACGTGATTGAGGGTGGTTTTTCACGCTATTCCGTTGATTTCAAATGGCATATTCCTCATTTTGAAAAGATGTTGTACGATAATGCTCAACTGTTAAGTGTTTACAGTGATGCTTACAAGCGCACAGCAAATCCTTTGTATCTAGAAGTACTAACCAAAACGACAGCCTTCATCCAATGCAATTGGCAATCCGATTGGGGTGGTGTATATTCTGCTTTGGATGCGGATAGCGCAAATGACAAAGGAGTTTCACAGGAAGGAGCTTACTACGTTTGGACAGCGGCAGAGTTACATCGCATTTTAGGGGATGATTTTACTCTATTTGCTCAAATTTTCAATGTTAACGAATACGGTTATTGGGAAGAAGGAAACTTTGTTCTCATCCAAAATCAGCTAATAGAAACTATTGCGTTAGCCAATCAAATGGACGTATTTGATCTGAAAAAACGCAAAGAAAACTGGGAGCGATTACTCTTACTAGAACGCAATCAAAGGCCTAAACCTTTATTGGACGATAAGATTATCTGTAGCTGGAATGCCATGTTGATTACAGGACTACTCGATGCTTATAGTGCTACCCAACAACAGGACTACTTACAGCAAGCGGAGCGCATTTACCACTATATTCAGACGCACTTAGTTGATGAAGAACGCGGTTTATTCCACTCTTCTCACAAGCAACAAGTGCAGACATTGGCTTATTTGGATGATTATGCTTTTTATATTCAAGCTTTAATTAACCTATTTGAGCATACAGCCAATCAAGATTACTTATGGCAAGCCAAGCGCTTGATGGATTTGACTTTGGATTTATTTTTAGATGAAAAGAATAAGTTCTTCTACTTTAGTCAGGAGAATCAAGCGGATAATATTTTGAGAAGTATTGAAACAGAAGACAATGTAATACCTTCGGCCAACGCTGTTTTATGCAGGAGTTTACTTCAGCTTGGCGTTGCATTTGAACATACACATTACACCCAGCTTGCGCATCAGATGATTGACATCATGCAATCAAACATAGACTATCCGTCTGCGTATTCGCATTGGCTCTTGGCCATGTTGTACACGGAATCTCCGTCTGAATTGGCTATCGTTGGTGCGAATGCCCTAGAAGAAAGCCAGAAAATTCAAGCAAATTTGATTAGTAAAACGTTTGTTTTTCCAATTAATCAGGCGAGTTCGATTCCGTATTTTGAAAAATACACAGTGAGTCAGACAACGCAATATTACCTTTGTGAGAACAAACATTGTTTAACCCCAACAACAGAAATAAGTCATTTAATAAAGCTTTAGGTTATGGAAAAAATGGATCATTTACTCGCGTCTTATTTAGAGAAATTAATCGATTTCGTCCCGTATATTGTTTCCTCTTTGTTCATCTTAGCTTTGGGATTATGGGTCATTAAGATGTCTCAAAAAGTGGCCAAACGCATCATGACAAAACGCAATATCGACCCGACGTTTTCAAGTTTTATACTCGATGTATTATTGTGGGGGTTTCGCATCTTGCTTTTCGTTGTAATAGCTTCTAAATTGGGCATACAAACCAGTTCTTTTGTCGCTATAATTGGAGCCATGAGTTTAGCCATAGGGCTTTCTTTACAAGGGTCACTCAGCAATTTTGCGGGCGGAGTTTTGATTATCTTATTCAAGCCTTTCCGCATTGGAGATATAATTGAAGCCCAAGGAGAAACGGGAAAAGTATTGAGTATTCACATTTTCTCCACGCAAATCGTAAACTATCAAAATAATGTTATTTACCTACCCAACGGGGTTTTATCCAATAGCAAAATTAAGAATATATCGCAAAACAACCTGAGAAGATCAGAGGTGCTTGTTCAAACAAACCTAACGAAAAATACGGCGTTGTTTATTGAAAAATTATTGGAAGAGCTTCAGCTAAATGACAAAATTCTATCACAGCCTAAACCTCGAGTTTTGATTAAAGAATTACTCGACACTAAAATTACATATGTCGTACAAGTTTGGGTAGACAATGACAACTTTACGGCTGTCAATTCTTATATTCTACTGAAAGCGAGAGAAATAAGTGATTCGTTATAATCACTTATTTCTTTTGTTTTACGGGCATCACAAAGTCTTTCAAATAATACGGCTCAAAATAAGCTACATCTACAAAGTCTTTGGCGAGGTATTTTTCATAACTCATCGTCACCATTTCTTTGGCTGATGGATAAACAATGGCTTCACAGAAATTAAAATTAGGCGCTGTCAAAACGGTTTCGCATTTCATTGCGCCATCCCCAATGAAGTAAACGGGTACATCCCCTTTTAGTTCACTAAAAGAAGCCTCATCAACCACTTTGGCTTCAATTGGCTTAACCAACTCCCCTTCACAAGAGAAAGTCGCGCAAAACACCTCCATTCGCCTTGCGTCAATCATGGGAATAATCCAACCACTGCTCACTTCTAATTGTTTGGCTAAAATACGAAGCGTGTCTAACGCTATCATGGGAATATTCAATCCATAACACAATCCTTTCACAGAGGAGACGCCGATGCGTAATCCTGTATAAGATCCTGGCCCTTGGCTAACAGCAATTGCACTTAATTGCTGCATTTTCAAGTTGTTTTCTTTTAGCAATTCCTCGATAAACACATGCAACTTTTCTGCATGCGAAAAATTCTCCTCTGCTATTTCTTTCACTCCTGCAAGTGTCCCATCTACAGACAAAGAAACGGAACAGTTTTTAGTTGCCGTTTCTATATTCAATAGTACAATCATTCTTTCTTTTCTTCTTTCTTAATCTTATCGTTGTGTTTCAAGGTTTTACTCACTATAGAATAAGGTCCTGTCACAAGAACATCGCCTTTTTTCAATCCTTGAACAATTTCAATATTTTTATCATCTTGAATACCTGTTTTGACAAAGCGCAATTGGGCTACCCCATTCACGTCAACAAATACAGCTTCTTTCAATACTTCGCTGGCCTTTACGGCGTCTTTTTCTGCTTGATTTACCAATGTGTCACTTGGCGTTCGCATAACAATGGCACTTATTGGCACTGCAGTAATTTTGTTTTTCACGTGTGTAATAATATCAACAGCTGCCGTCATTCCAGGGCGAAAAGGAGAGTAATCTTCTAACTTCCCATCAAGGAGATCTTCATACGACTCCCGTAGAATTTTAATTTTCACTTTAAATGTCGTTACCTGATCTGCCGATAGCGTTTGATTCGAAGCTGAATTGGAAATACTTGTCACAATTCCCTTAAATTCTTTTTTCAAAAAAGCATCAACATCAATCTTCGTTTCATCCCCTACTTTTACCTTGACAATATCATTTTCGTTGATGTTTACTTCCACTTCCATGCTGTTTAAATTTGCAACGCGCAGCAACTCTGTACCTGCCATTTGTTGAGTTCCAAGCACGCGTTCTCCTAGTTCAACATCCACGCGAGAAATCGTTCCTGCACTAGGTGCGTAAATTGTTGTTTTCAACAAATTCACTTTCGCTTCTTCTACGGCTGCTTTCGAACTTTCCACATTGTAATATGCCGAGTTTTTATTGGCCTTAGCTACTTCATAGGAACGCACCACCTGATCCCATTCTGATCCGGATATCACTCCCTTGTCAAACAACATTTTATTTCTTGCATAAGAGGCTTTCGTCTCTTTGAGCTGAGCTTCGGCTTGTTCTAATCCGGCTTTGCTCGTAGACAACATGGCCACCATGCGATCGAGATTGGATTCGTATAAGTTGGGATTAATCACCACTAATAAATCCCCCTTATTGACAACCTGCCCTTCTTTGATTGGCAAATTTATGATTTCTCCTGATACTTCTGGTGTTATTTTAATCTCAATTTCAGGCTGAATTTTCCCTGTTCCCGATACTGTTTCGACAAGGTTAATCTCATCTACAGTAGCAAGTTCAACGCCAGTGGCTTCTTCTGTCTTGGCAAAGAACTTCACCGCAATAAAAACACCGACAACAAGGGCTACAACGATAGCTATATATTTTTTTTTCATCACTTAATTTCTTTTAAATAACGGTAATCCAAAGTAGTATTCCACTATTTTATTCTTAAAGATATAATCGTATTTGGCTTTGAGTAAATTGGACTGCGCCGTTACATATAAATTTTGATTCTGATTGAGTTCAAAAATATTAATCAGCCCCACAGCGTACCGCTCTCGTGCATACTCTAGCGATTTTTCTCGAGATTCTAAGGTAACAACACTAGCCTCATAGCTTTGAAAACTACTTTTGGTATCTGTATACGCTTTGAACACCAATTGTTCTAATTTCAACTCTTCTGCTTCTTTTTCGTATTGCATCTGCTCCAAGGCCAATTGATTTAACTTTACGGTTTTTCTCGCTTTTAAACCATTAAAGATAGGAACCGTCAAACTCAAACCAAACACCGAGCTTTTATTGTTGTCAATCTGTCGAAAGAAAGACTCTGGTCCGCCGTAAATATTCATCATCCCTTGACGCATCACTCGCTGTCCTGATCCTTCAACAAAACCGATTGGATCTAAACGAGCAGAAGGGACACTTCCCAACAGTCGATCTTGATAGTGTACATTAGAACCAAAATTATAGAATCCTGTTAGTTTAGGATAGTAAGCGCCTTTGCTTATTTGCACTTCTTTTTCGGCTAGCTGTACCTTCAGTTCAGCAGTTTTAATATTTGTCAGCGATTCAAACGCGCGATTTGTTATTTCTTCAGGTGTATACAGCATTAATTCAGAGGCTTGCACAACATAGTCTGAATCTACTACATCGAATTTTTCGTAATCGCGAATCTGCAACAATTGCGCTAAGTTAAGTTTAGCAATAATCAATTCATTTTGTGCGCTGATTAAACGCTGAGTAGAAGAAGCAACGGTTGCTTTGACATCTAGTAGATCTCCGGCAGGAACAGCTCCAGCTTTCACTAATATCTGCACTCTATTTACTTCGTTTTCATCATAGTCCAATTGAACCTGATTGGTATGTACCAATTCCTTATTAAATATAATTTGCAAATACGAATTGATAACAGATAAAGCGATATCCTCCTTCATCTTTTGCACTTGATAAACAGAAGCTACATGCTCAAGACGTGCTTTGGCCAATCGCTTTTGCTTTTGCAATCCGTCAAAGATGTCAATGCCCAAGCTCAATCCAACCGCAGACTCTTGCATGGTGCGTTGTCCGACCACCCCTGTTTGCGCATCAGGTTGATCCACTAACGTCCAAGAGTGATTTGCCGTTCCGCTAAGTACGGGTAGAAAATCATAACGCGCTAAATCTACCGTAACAGCTTTACTTTGTTCGCTAATTTCAATTTGCTTTACGCTGATGTTGTGTTCAATGGCATGACTGATACAATCATCTAAGGACCAGCGTTTCTCTTGTGCTGCACTCAACAGTGCGAGAAAACAAAACAAGGTTGAAATATAAAATTTACTCAAATTCATTGAAAACTAATTATCTAAACAATAAGACGTGAAGTAACAGCTATTGTTACATTAAAGATAATAAAAAAACCGCCTTTAAAGGCGGTTTACTATTTCAAGCTTGATTAACTCTTTTTCTTTTTATACACTTTGTAACTAAAGTACAAAGCGAAGCCCACGAGTAGATAAGGGAATATCATCAGGTAAACGATACCGTCATTTACGGCTTCTGCTTTTACTCCTCCTTCTTCCGTTTCTAATACAGCTCTACACATCGCACATTGTGCTAAGGCAGATTGGGAAGCGGTCAAAATAAAAAACGCGACTAAAAAATAAAACTTTTTCATACGGGATTAATTTACGTAATAAGGGGAAATCATCAAATACACTATAACACCAGTTACTGCGACGTACAACCACATAGGATAGGTAATTCGCGCTAGTTTTTTGTGGCGTTGATATGAACCAGAAATTCCGCGTACAAAAGTAATTAATACAAAAGGAATGATAATGATTGACAACAGGATATGCGAAATCAGAATAAAGAAATAGGCATAACGCATCCAACCTTCCCCACCGTATTTTGTTTCAATAGACGTCATGTGATACGCAACATACATCGCTAGGAAAGCAACAGAACACGCGATACAGCATTTAATTAAACGCTCGTGTAAGGCTTTATTCCCCTTCTTGATAGCTGCTACTGCCCAAACTAATAAAACAGCTGTAATACCGTTAATAGTAGCGTAAATCGGTGGTAAAAAACTCAACGGTTGAACATCATACCCCAGTTTTTGCAAATTAACGCCAAATAAAATTGCCACAACTACAGGAATTGCGATGGATAAAATCCAAATCCATTTGGTGTATTTTTGTTCTAATTCTTTATAATTTTCCATGTCTTATTCTTCTAACAAAAGTTTAATATCTTCTTTGATCCACTTCACTCCATCGTCTGATGTTCCATCATAGTACAAAATAGGATTTCCGTGTTCATCAGTTCTGCATCGAATATTTCCTTCTTTATCGATTAAAGCAAATAATCCGGAGTGTTCAAATCCACCTGGAGCTTCAGGGTTTACCCCAGTATACAAATTAAATTTGCCTGCCAAATCATAGATGTACTTCGCATCTCCTGTGAGCATGTGCCAATAAGGAATTTTCACACCCAATTCAGCTGCATGGGCATTCAACGCCTCCACAGTATCATTTTTGGGATCGATGGTGATTGAAGCAATTCCGAAATCCATATGGGGACGGAACGCATCTTGCAACTTCAACATATTCTGATTCATAATCGGACAGATTGTTGGGCAATTAGCAAAGAAAAATTCAACAACATATACCTTTCCTTTGTATGTTGCGTTGTTGATTGTTTTATTGTTTTGATCGATCAGTTCAAATTGTGGAGCTTGTCCAATTACAAGCAAATCTGACTTTTCAAATTTCTTAATAATCTTAGGCACGGCCCAAATACCGAAGACTAACACTACTAACGAAATCCAGATATACGATTTATCTTTCATAACTACTCTGTCTTTTTAATGCGTTCATATTTTTTCAATGCCAAGCGATATTCAGCCAAAACCACTTTCATATCATCCATCATATCGTTGTGTAATTCAGCGGCTGAGATTGTAGAATACCCTTCTTTGTATTCGAGTTCACCAGCTTTATTCTTACCTTTTCTACCTCTTAGATTTCTATCCTTATCAATGATGTAGACGTTGATACTTGCGAGATCATCATCTAGTTTACCTGCTAATCCTAAGCTTTTATAAAACGCTTGGATTTCTGCTGGTTCTAAAAACAGATAATTCCAATTAGACATATCCGATATGGGACTTAAATCATCCACCACTTTCTTGGCTTGTTCCTCAGATCCTTTAGGCAAGACCATGACCAATTGAAAATCGTCAAAATCCTTATAGCGGTTGTAAATTTTTTGGTTGAGATTAAACGCATCCCCACGGTCTTTATACAAATGAGCTCCGGGGAAACCAAGCACTGTAATACGCCCTTCTAAGACCGGTTGTTTACCCAAGGAAGTTTCTCCCATAGGCAGTTCGTTTACATTTTCACTAATGATGGGTAATCGCTGAAATTGATTCACCCCAGTAGCAAAAAACAAATAAGCACAAATCGGCATGATAAAGAGCAAAACGAGTATGATATATTTTTTCACTTTACAAATAAATTAAATAGCTAGACAAAAATAAAAAAAGGCGGTTAATAAACCGCCTTTTAAATTATAATAACTTATTAAAATATCCACTTATATTGTGCGTGCTGGAAAACCTCGTAAACGTAGTTTCCTTCGATCAACACCAAAGTAATTAAATAAACACATAAGAAAGATAAAACTCCCGCTACTGTCCATCTAAATGCTGTTTTCTCTTGTTCTAAGTGCATGAACGACCACATAATGTAGTATGCTTTCCAAATTGTTAAAACAATGAAGATATAATTTAACAAACTTAAACCAAAGATATGTACGTGGTGTAAGCTTTCTGGTTTAAAAATACCTAATGCAACCTCTACGATAGTAATTGCTGATAGGATAAAGAATACTTTCCAGATTTTCTTTGCGTTTGAGTGATGTGCTGTTGCTTCTGCTGCCATATCAAATACTATTTTATAACATTAAACTAAATAGAAGAATGTAAATACGAACACCCATACTAAATCTACGAAGTGCCAATATAATCCTCCTTTTTCAACCATTTCGTAAGAACCTCTTCTGTCGTATGTTCCCAACAATACATTAAAGAAAATAATGATATTGATTAAGATACCTGTACAAACGTGGAATCCGTGGAAACCAGTAATAAAGAAGAAGAAATCAGCAAATGTTTTATGTCCGTATTCGTTGCGGATTAGGTTAGCCCCTTCCACTACAAGTACAGCATCTTTTAAACGCTCCACAGATGCTTCTCTAGAAAGAATTTCTTTGTGTTTAGCGTCTGTTGTTTTTTGTGTGCGAATTCTAATCGTTGGATTAGCGTCAAATCCAGCTTGCACTTCAGCTAATGAGTACGTAGACTTACTAGGTCCATTAACGAACCAAGTAGCATTCGCTCTTGTCAATGTAGCGTCCTTTTTATTTGGATCAACAACGGCGAAATCAGCTAAAGCGATTTGTTTTCCATCTTCTCCAACAAACTGCAAGATTGATCCTCCTGTTGTTTCTACAGCTCCATAAGAACCATTAATAAAGTTTTTCCACTCCCAAGCTTGTGATCCGATGAACACTAAACCACCTAAGATTGTTAAAAACATATACGTTGCCACCTTTTTTCTCTTCATTTGGTGTCCTGCATCAACAGCCAATACCATTGTTACAGATGAGAAAATAAGAATGAAGGTCATTAAGGCCACATAGTACATCGGTGCATCAACACCATGTAAGAAAGGAAAGTGATTAAACACCTCGTCTGCAATCGGCCAAGTATCCATAAACTTGTATCTTGTAAAACCGTATCCTACAAGGAATCCACAAAATGTTAATGAATCTGATAATATGAAGTACCACATCATCATTTTACCGTAGCTTACGTTTAGAGGCCCTCTTGCATCGCCTCTTACTTCAGTAGCTTCTGTAGTAACTGTCGCTCCCATAAAAAGTTATTAGTTATAAAGTTCCCAAATTTAATTTAAATTTTCTATTTAAAGAATGTAAAAAACAAAAACAAATAAACCCAGAGTATATCTAAGAAATGCCAAAACCACGCACATAGCTGTAATCCAATGTATTGCTCAGAATTATACTTTTGTTTAAAATGATTATAAATTACTATAAGTAAAGAAATCATTCCGCCAAACAAGTGTGCAATATGCACAATTACAATCACATATAAAAATGAAGTTGTAATTGTACTTTCACTCCCTGTAAAGAAGTAGCCTTCGCTAATTACTTGTCCAAAACCTTTGAATTGCAAAAAAACGAATAAGAGACCTAAAATCAAAGTAGAAACTAAATAAATCGTACTTCTTTTAACATTTCCCTCTTTCGTTGCTTTCAATGCGAGGTGCATCGTCAAGCTGCTAATTACAATTGCAACGGTACTAATTGTAAAATCTAGTGGCAAAACAAAATCTGCTAGCCAATCCGGTCTCGACTTACTTACTACGTAAGCACTTGTCAATCCGGCAAACACCATGGCAATACTTCCAATAGCAAATAACAGCATTACTTTTAATGCTCTGCCTTTTTTCTCATACTGCTCTTGCGCTACACTATTTTCCATATTCTCTTGTATAAACTATCGTAAAAATTTATCTAACACGTAAATAATCTGAATTAACGAGATGTAAGTAACACTTACCAACATTAACGAGCGAGCGGCTTTATCCGTTCGCTGTTTGTACAATTTCACGGCTGCTGTAAGCATCCAGATTCCCGCTAACAACACTAACCCTGCGGCAATAGGAGTTAAATATAATCGACCTGTTACATTAAATACAGGGAATATAGAAACAATAATCAACCAAATGGTGTATAATATAATCTGAGTAAGTGTTTTATTGTCTTTTTTTCCAGTTGGCAACATGGAAAAGCCACCTCTTTTGTAATCGTCATACAAGAACCATCCAATCGCCCAAAAGTGAGGAAATTGCCAAAAGAATTGGATTAAGAATAGAGTTCCTGCTTCAATGCCAAAATTATTTGTTTCAGCCACCCATCCTAACATAAAGGGAATTGCTCCAGGAAAAGCACCAACAAACACAGATAAAGGAGTTATGGTCTTCAACGGAGTATAAACACTGGTATATAAAAAGATAGATATTGCACCAAACATCGCTGTTTTAGGATTGATGGCATATAAAATACCTAGTCCTAGTATCGTTAGCGTAACGGCCAAGATAAAAGCCGGTGTTGGTTTCACACGACCTGAGGCAATTGGTCGATTTGCGGTGCGGTTCATTTTCGCATCTAAGTCACGCTCAATAATTTGATTGTATACGTTAGAGGCTCCAACCATACAATATCCCCCTACTGCTAGAGCGATAATGGTCATATAATTGATGCTTCTAATATCAGGAACAGCTAAAATATAGCCTGCCAAAGTGGAAAACACTACGCTCAGGGCGAGTCCCATCTTAGTCATCTCTTTAAATTCCTTAAGGATAGAAACCGATTGTTTATTTTCAGAAGAAATATTCAAAGCTGTTTTCATTTGTTTTTAATGAGTTGCAAATATAATCCAATTTTTAGAACTATACCTATAAACATACGTTAGAGCTTTGAATATTCACTTATTTTAATCTTTTAGTAATTTTCAGTACTACCCTTCCCCTCCACGATAACTTTTGCCGAAGAAGTTCCTAATCTTTTAACGCCTACAGCAATCATTTCGATAGCAGTCTCCCGATCGCGAATACCTCCTGCAGCTTTTACAGGTAGTGGACCTGCATTTTCCAACATTAAAATCAAGGTTTCCATCGTTGCTCCGTTTGGTTTACCACCTTCTGTTTGATAAAAACCAGTGGAAGATTTCACAAACACCTTGTCGTAATCGGTTTCTTTGAAACTACGCATAACCACATTCTTGATCAAAGCTGTTAGTTTGATAATTTCAGCATCTGTCAATGCTGCTACTTCAATGATCCACTTTACCACTTTTCCTTCCGCTAAACCAAACTTCGTACACGCGTAGACTTCATCTTTTACCTTGTCAACAACGCCCTTTTGAAAGGCTTTATAGTCTACCACATAATCCAACTCATCTACTCCATCTTCAACAGCTTGTTTCGCTTCTTTTAGCTTCGCTTCTAATCCTCCATCTCCTTTTGGGAAATCGATAACGGTACCAATCAAAACTTTTGAGTTCATTTGATCGACTAACCCCCTCCCTGCTTTTACTTCTTCTGGACGAATCATCGCCAATTTGAATCGCTCTTCAATAGCTTCTTGAATTAAAGCTGTCACAACTTTCTTATTTTCCACTTCAGACAAACCGGCTTGTTCTGCGGTTTTCAAATAAGTAGAATCCATAAACTCTCTCAAATCTCTCATTATTGTAAGTACTTTATATGAATAAAAAAAGCCCCAAGATTGGGGCTCTATTATTTTTTATGCGTTGTTATAAATAAACCTAATAAAACTCCAATTGCACTTCCTAGTGAATTGGCTATACAATCTGCCCATTCTGCACTTCGTGAATTGGTGAAAAAAAGTTGAATCAACTCTACTCCTCCACCTAAGAACGTTGCAATAGTAAAGATAACTATTCCCGTTCTTATTTTTGCTTTTTTATCCTTGTTTTTTTTGTTTGAAAACAAAAACCAAATCAAAGAGAAAACAAAATAAAAAGTAAAATGTGCAATTTTGTCTTTATTCGGAATATTAAAGAAAGACGTTTTGGGTATGGAGGATGCTTCAGCCAGACATGCGTATAAAATAAAACACGTCCAGAACAGCCCCAATATAAAATATACCTTACGCGCCAATCAATTCTTTATATGCTGCATCTGACAACAAAGCATCCACTTCGCTTAAATCAGAAATTTTAATTTTGATCATCCATCCAGCACCGTAAGGATCTTGGTTTACCAATTCTGGTTCTGTTTCTAATCCTTCGTTGAATTCAATTACTTCACCTGATAAAGGCAAAAACAAATCTGAAACTGTTTTTACAGCTTCTACCGTACCAAATACTTCATCTTTATCTAAAGTTTGGTCTAAGGTTTCAACTTCAACATATACAATATCTCCTAACTCTCTTTGAGCGAAATCTGTAATACCTACTGTAGCGATATCACCTTCGATAGCTACCCACTCGTGGTCTTTTGTGTACTTTAAATTAGCTGGTAAATTCATTTTGTAATTATTTTTTAGCAAATGTATAATAAACTTATGTATTTCGAAACAAATTCAACTAATTTCCAAAACTATATCGCATCGTCAATCCCGTGCGAATATTTGTAATTGGATACATGGTTGAAATAACAGCTTTAGAAAACGAATGATCATAAAAGAATATAGCGGTTAAATTCTTACTCAACATATAATCAGCTGTAATCAATAGTTTCCACATATCTTGACCTCCACCTACTTGGTTGTTATTGTAATCTAAATAGCGAACAATCGTTTCTCGTTTACTCAACGTCAAATCTACTTTAATATTGATGTCACTTTCAATACGTCCACCCATTCCATCATTGGCATACATCGAATTGAATCCAACGTTTTTAATACGATACCCCAATCCAATCACGTAATCATTTCCGGTTGTTTCTGTCAAGAGATTATTGTCAAAACTCAACGCCAAAGTTCGATCTTTTCTAATTTCAGCTAAAATCTTAATTGCTGAATTTGTTTCTAAATCGAAGCGAACTAGCGGGTTAAACTGCTCGGTTAAGATAGCGTTATTCACGACAGTTTTTGCAGGATAATTACCATATTGATTTACTTCATCTGGCTTCTCATGGTATTCAAAATTTGAACTAAACGACCCCAAAGCATAGGTTGCTGTATAGCCATGGTGAATAGAAAAACGTCTAAATTTACTCTTAATCCACGGAATGCGCATCAATCCTGTATAGCGAACATTCCAGTTTGGCAACGGTATATCTCTAAACATACTAGTAGAAACTTTCTCTGCCCCTTTTCCTGTATAAGCAGCCAAGAACGATGGCAACAATACTTCTTGACTTCCTTTGCTGTATCCGATTGGGAATCCTTCTTTGTCTAAATTAGCAGGATTACTGAGATCAATTCCTCTTGCCGTAGCCAAGCGATTCGCAACAATAATTCGATTCTCCTTCATGCGTTCAAAAGCCGCTGAATACTCCAAGGAATTACTCGAAAAAGCACTGCTCAACATGACAGTTGAAATACTAAAATTACCGTAATTATAGGGTGATTGGGATTGATACTCCTTATCAATCACTTGAAATTGTTCCGCGTAATTTTCCGACTTCATCCTTCTACCAGTCACATCAATAGTTAAATCTGGAATAGGATTTACACTAGCCGTAAAGTTTAGCGTTTTATTTGACACTTGCGTATACTCTTGGTTAAACTCAGGGAAGTTTGTCAAATAACCGCTGTTTGCCGCTTGATAACGCACATCCGCTTGATCACCAAAAGCAAATCCCAACGTTGGCTTTGACGTCCCGAAGAAACCGACACTTGGCATAAATCCAGGCAAGACTGTTCCGCTATTTTCAGAATAATTGATCTGAATCGTTTTCACAGAAGTCAACAAACCAATTGCAAAATCGGTTAATGCACCAGCTGTAGATCCACCTTCATTTTCTTTAGCCTGCACCACTTTTTGTCCTGGCACAATCGCTGCTTTCTTCGCAGGGGTTTTCTTCGCTGTATTGCGTTTTACTAAACCTACATAACGGTACAACGTTTCTAAACTGAAGGTTGTATTCAATTGTTGGGTTCTCGAGTTTTGAATTGTATTCCCCAAATTATATTCCATTCCATCAAACTCAATGTGACTAAACGCATCCGAAGCACGTTGCCAATTGTAGGTGCCTGTATAAGCATAAGAAGAACGAACAAAACCAAGGAAAGGTATTTTATTCAGTGGTAAATCGTAGTTTAACGTAAACTGTTGGGTAAATTGATTTGGTTCTCCAATATTGAAATAATCATCCCAAATGGTACTATTCTCAATTACATTGAATTGGCTATCATAATAATTTCGAACTATATTATTACTTCCTCCGACGTAGTTTAAACGCAGTGATTTGGTCAAATCAAAGTTAAATCCATAATTGTAGTTGAAATAATAATTGCGTCTATACAGCGGATCTAATCCGATTCCTTCCACATCAATCAAGCGGAATTGTTGCTTGTTGTATTGGCGCATGATATTACTGCTAAACATAATATTAGAAGGCATATAATTGAAGTTAAAATCCTTCAATATTTGCCAATATCTACCTTTCATAAATTCCATTTTTTTGAAAGGCTCTATAGGTTTTGCTTCAAAACTATACGCGTAATCCAAAGCAGATCTTGTTTGCTGATCAATCATGGATTCCACTTCAAAATCATGGTGAATTACTTCATTATACGAATGAGATAACGTAATATTTTCGATATCGTAAATTCTCTTTTTACTCTCTGGATTTTTCTGTTTATTCACCCCGATAAAGTTAATACTTCGTCGTTTGGTGTAATCCGTGGCTCGTTTTTCAATTTCATCAGCCATAGCTGAAGAACCAGCAACAGACTTCATTGTTTTCAACTTGACATCTGGATTGGCCGGATCAAACTCAGGTGTAATAAACTCTTCACTAATAGCATAGTTAAACGGCAAGTTAATTCTCCAATTTTTAGGAAGCAATTGTCCTAGATTGACATTCGTAACGATGCTATAGGATTTAAAGTCTTCTTTACTTCTTTGATTGGGTCCTTGTTCTAATCCTCCAAATCCGATGGTGCGTTTTGTTCCTGTCGCAGAGATATTTGCAAAATCAGCTAAATTCGCATCCATACTCAAGGTGGCAGCCCAACCGCCTTTATTGTCCATGTCTGACATTCTCAACTCATCGAACCAGAACTCACCAGCTAGGTCTCCTGTTGCTCCGTATCGATCTAAATCATTTCGCAAACCAATCATAATAACGCGAACGTTTCCGAAATTTGGATTTCCTTTAATTCCGTAGCGCAATTTATTTGCACGAGAAGATCCACCACTTAATTCTTCTTCTTCTTTAAAGAAAATATCCGTCAGGCGTTCTTGCTTTCCAACCTCATTCATAAAGAGGACCTTGAGCTTGGTTAAAAGCTCCAATTTAAGTTCTAATTCATTGGCTTCTGGCCAAATAAACTCTGGATTTGCTTCACCAAAATTGGTTACTTTTAATGGAATTTCTACCTGATAAAAGTTATCTGTAATATCCGTTCCCAAACGAATAAAGGCAACCATTTCGTCATCGCGTAAACGCATCGTACTATTTTCTAATGCTTCAGCATGGATAAACATACGCAGCTTATTATAGCGTCGAAGATCGAGGTTAAAGTTTTTATACACTCCTCTAGAATCTCCAGGTGCTAATCCATCAGGTGCTTTTCCCGATTCAATCGGATACACTTTTAAGGAGAGTGATTGTTCGTTTTGCGCAACAACTGTGTTGTTTACATAATACTGTTCGCGCTTTACTCCAGGAGGAATTACATACGGAATTGGCTTTCTGTCGTAATTGTCTTGAACGCTCACTGAGGTAACATCAAATCCTGTATTGGGTCTTAATGGCAATGGATTATTATCTTTATCGTTTTGCAAACTTGCGTTGTACCTTCTCCAATCCGAACGCACTAAATCCAAACTTCCAAAACGCAAGGTAATATCCGTTTCAAATCCCGTTAGATACATACGCATAAAACGCATGGAACGGAAGTCGTCAATCATTCCAATTTTCTTTCCGTTTTCATCAATAGGCACTTTATATTGAACCCAACGCACAGGCGTTATCGATCCATCCGCCAATTGTACGGTTGTATTTCTAATATCCGTCACGTAGTTTTCACCTACTTCAGGATTGGCTTTAATTTTTACCGCATATTCAAAATACGCATCAATGGTATTCATGGTATTATCGCCATCAATATCTTCTGCATCAGGTTGGTTATTTCCTCCTCTTGTTCCAGAAGTTGGTGAATTTCCTTCTAATCCATTGTAATTTTTATAGCGCTCTAAGATACTTCCTTCTGCATCGAGATAATGTACAAAATTATCGGCTGCAGGATCAGAAAACCCTGCAAAATCTGAAAACTTAATACGTTCTTCCTCATCACTTAACCCATCTAGACCTACATCTTGCAATCTTCTAGTCTCTGCATTTACATCAAAAGCATAGATTAACGATGGAGCTGCAGGCACTTTTCCCCAGATGGTTTCAATCGTTGCAACTGTACTTCCAACTCCTGGCAATCCGTTTTCGTATTGTTTATATCCATCGCGCAAAATATCCTCCGAAATAAATCCGAAATTCAGACGGAGCTCTCCACTATTTCGCTCTGGAATCATATCATTTGCTCTACCAACATAAGGGTCCAATACCCAAAATTCCACGAATTCAATATTCGCTTGTTCAAAGTTAGTTGTCGCCAATCCACGCATTACTCCTCCCCAATTCTTGCGAGGAGTTTTAGATTTTAACGATTGCAAAAAATCTGGATTAAAGTTATAAGGTCCACGTTCTTCCGGATAGAAAGACATATCCAAAGTCGTAACTACACGACTCTCCCCATAAGCAATATCTTTGGTAGCAAATAATTCTTCACTATAGATTCTTCTCGTTCGGTTTGAAGACATATCCGTTTCTCCTACTCCATTTGGTTTTGCTCCAACATAAAAAGTAGGATCAATGGTATACCAAGCTAATTTTCCTCTGCGGAACCCATCTTCCAATGAGTGAGGTAAATTGTTTGGATCTTCATATGTGTTAGCGTCTTTTTTGAAAAATCCCACTGGTGTACTCGATAATTTCCAGGCTAAAGGAGATCGAATATCAATACGCGATTGCGCTCCTTCGAAATCGTCAATATACACGGTTGCTTCACCGTTCATTTGATCATTTTTCGATGCCCCAGGCTGTAAATAAGCAAATTCTCCACGAACTGAAACACGCGATTCAACATCCGTATCTATATTAGGCAATTTATTTACTATGCGCGTTAAGAAAGGAACCTCGGTTGAATATTGCATATTGAATCCCCAAATAGTATTGTTTACCGATTCTTGTCCGTACACAGATTTATGGGTCATCGGTTTTTCGGACAAACGCAAGAATGTACCTCCAATTTTAAAATCTTTATTGAATTGGTGATCGATATTTAATCCGAAAAAGCGCTTCGTCTGTTGGCCAAACATGGTGTTGTTTTCAACTGAAATATTAATTGGCGTATTCGAAGCAAGTAAAGCTTCATCCAAAATCATAACACGCCCTCCAGTATAGTCAACAGTATAATCCACACCTTCTGCCAAGACTCTTCCCCCAGCATTAACGATTACAGATCCTGGCGCAATATTAAAAGCGCCTATGGGAATTCCCTGTCCACTCACACTCGAATACTTTCCTTTTAATTGAAACTTATTCTTGCTGCTTTGGTTTCGTATAGCCGATGATTTTGTATTTGAATACAACTCGCGGAATACATATTTCTTTTGGTTGACGTTATACGATGCAGAAACATCGTAGTCCTCGTCTATTTTATTTTTTAATTTATCAAATAAATGTGATCCAAATGGCTCTGCTGTAGTAAAGATAATTCGCCCATTCACTGCATCAATTGTAATACCATCGAACGTATTATTATTGTATTGGTTTTGGTTGGAGTTATTTCCATATCCACCATAGGAATTATTCCCACCATATCCGCTATTATTATTATTTCCAAAACTACCCGTAGCCGGATCTAATCCATTGGTTGCGCTACCTTGTGCTAAATAATCAAAAAATCCATCCCCTCCATTTTGAGGATTGTTGGATGAATCCAAACGGTCTAAATGAAACACCTTCAATAAAGGCGTGCGCTCAACTCCTTCTGGCAAGGGCAAATCACCCGCTTGACTGATATAATTCAATGGGCTTGGATCGGTATACAATAAGTTAAAGCGGAATTTATCTTGAGAGATATTCATTGCATTGGGAATCTGATAAATATTTTTCATCATCAAATTCCACACAGGCGCACTTGTCAGAGTCAAAGAACTCTTCAACATTTTCACCACTAGAGCCTGCGCTAAAGGCACTTGAGCATCTGGATCTGTTTGTCCTGGAATATTTGTCTCTACATTTGAACTCCCCCCATCTGTTCCAAATTCCCCCACTTGATACACCTTATCTCCAATGGTATACTGGAAAGCTACGGCAAGTACTTCGTCATTGGACAAGCGTTGTTGAAGAGAGATATACCCCAATTGAGGATGAAAAGTAAACTCATTCGGACTCAATTTTCTCGCACTTTCTAAACGGGCATAATCCAATCCCTCTTGAACATTATTTGTAAATCCACTTCCGCCAATTCCCGGAGTTCGGATAGAGGTCGTCAAGTAGTTACTTCCTATTTTTCCAGGATCGTACTGGTTATTTTTATTATCCGTTGGAGCATCCAGCGTTTTATTCAACACAAAAAGTGCAGGATCTACACGCGGAGAAAAAATCTTCTCGGATTTGACATTGCGCAAAAACCCCTCTCCTAGATCTTGAATAGCCACGATATTTCTCAGGTTATTATTGGTTTGACTCACGCGATTATAGCGATTTGTCACCCAAACTTCCACCCGGGTAATACGCACCCTAGAATTGATATAGGGATAATTCTTTAATGCTTCGTCGTATTTGCTTCTAAAATATTGAGACAAGAAGAAATGGCGATCTTCATCATAATCTAAGGCGTACAATTCGAATTCTTCCAACATACCTCCTCCTTCAGCATTCACAGAAGTTGTTTGTGATTTTTGTTCAGAAAAAATTCCTGTTATTGTCGTTTTACCAAATTTAAGTTCTGTCTTAACCCCAAATAAACTTTGTGCTCCACGAATTAGTGAACCACTAATAGGCATACTCACGTTACCTACTTCAACTTTTTGGACGATATCATCTTCATCTGGCGCATACTCCAACTTCATGATGTTTTGAAAATCAAAGCTTGCTTGTGTGTCGTAATTAGCATTGACTGCCAATCGCGTTCCGACCATCCCTTGCAATCCCATACTAATACGTTGATCAAAATCGAACGTAGTTGATTTTCTATTGCGGCTAGACATCAAGGGGTTTTCTTGTTTGGTATGGCGAATTCCCATATCAAATTCAACGGATCCAGAAGGCCTTACGTCAATCTCATTGGATCCAAATATGCCGGAAAATAATTTAGAATTGACATAGTAACGCGGCAACATATCACGCTGAGCTGCTGGATCATCTAATGTTCCATTTACCGCATTGAATTTTTGAGCAAAATAACGACGCATTTCGGCACGCATCAAGATCTTTTCATATTCTTGACGTGACAAAATAAGCGGTAGACTCAAGTTGAAATCACTTACTACTTTCGTGTAGTAATATTGATCCGTTAATGGATCATAACTATACGATTCCTTGATAATTTCAGGATCAGGCAATGCAATATTACCTAAATCATAAGCTGGCTGTGTAATCGAATCATTGGCTTGATTCAACGGGGTGTTTTGTGCAAGTCCACTCCAGGTGGTGCACAGCATAAAAAGCAAACACAAGGCCAACTTTCGGTGAAAAAAAAAGAAATCTCCCAAGACTTACAACTTTTTTAATGCTTGTTTAATAATATCTTCTACTGAGGCTTCTGGATTTGCTTTTAAAATTGCATCTACCACTTTTTCTGCTGTTTTACGTACAAAACCAAGTACCTCTAAAGCAGATAACGCTTCATCGGCATTTGTATTGTTAATGGTAGGTAAAACTTCATCTATATTGTAAAGTTTCAATACTTTTTCCTGTAAGTCTAAAATAATTCGTTGAGCCGTTTTAGCTCCAATCCCTTTAATTCGCTGAATGCTCTTTGCATCTGCATTGGCAATCATCTGCAATAATTCTTTGGGCGTTGTAGAAGATAAAATATTGCGAGCGGTGTTTCCACCCACTCCTGATACTGAAATCAAAAGCTTAAAAAGTTCACGCTCTACTTTATCGATAAATCCGAATAAGGTATGCGCATCGTCTTTGATTTGAAGAAACGTATATAGCTTTAGGTTTTCACTAGTACCAATAAGCGAATACGTATAAAGTGATATATTTATTTGATAACCTACACCGTGGCAATCCACAATTACTTCTGTAGGTGTTTTTTCAATTAATCTTCCTTGAATCTGCGCAATCATAGTCTCTAATTTTCATCAAAAATAGTAAATAATTTTAACTATTTACTAACATAATGAAGCACAGACCAAGGAAGAATTTTATTTTGGTTTTTTATTTTTTCTTTCGGCTCTCTCTTACTTGAGCATCCACAACTGCAACAGCGGTCATATTTACCATTTCATCTACACTCGCTCCTAATTGGAAGATGTGAACCGCCTTCTCTAGCCCCATAATGATTGGGCCAATAGAAGTGGCTTTATTCAATTCTTTCAACATTTTATACGTGATATTCGCTGAGTCTAAATTTGGGAACACCAAAGTATTAACCTTTTTATTAACCAATTTAGAGAAGGGAAACTTCGAATTTAACATTTCATTATTCAAAGCAAAGTCCATTTGAATTTCACCATCAACAACCATATCTGGGTAATTTTCGTGTAAAATCTTGACTGCTTCTTTTACTTTTGTTGGAGAAGCATGTTCAGCAGAACCAAAGTTTGTATAAGACAACATCGCAATCACAGGATCTAAACCAAACATTTTTACTGTTTTCTCCACCATTACAGCGATTTTAGCTAATTCTTCTGCGGTTGGATTTGGGTTAATCGCTGTATCCGCTAAAAACATTGGCCCTCTTTTGGTCATCATTAAGTTAGCTGTGGCAATTTTACCCACACCTTGTGCTCTTGGAATCAACTCTAAAATTGGTTTTACCACGGTAGGATAGCTACGAGAATATCCTGTTAACAACACATCCGCTTGCCCTGTATTGACCAACATTGCTGCAAAATAATTACGTTCACGCATCAATTTTGACGCTTCGTACTGCGTAATTCCCTTGCGCTGTCTTGTTTTCCAATATAAATCAGCAAACTCAGCTCTTCTTTCTTTTTCTGATTCATCCTTAGGATCGATGATTTCAACATCCGCATGAAAATCGATTTCTTTTTTCAATTCTAGGATTGTTTCTTTATCTCCAAGTAAAATTGGCGTTGCAATTCCCTCTTCGTAAGCAATCTGTGCAGCTTTCAACACATCAAGGTGATCTGCCTCTGCATACACTACGCGTTTTGAATCAATTTTAGCGCGGTTAAACAACATACGAACCAATTTATTATCGGACCCCATGCGCTCTTCTAACTCTTGCTTGTATTTATCCCAATCTGTAATTGGCGCTTCTGCTAATCCAGACTCCATTGCTGCTTTCGCTACAGCTGGCGGAACGACAGAAATTAGACGTGGATCGAATGGTTTTGGAATGATATACTCCCGACCGAAACTCAGTTTAGTTTCTCCGTAAGCGATATTAACTTGCTCTGGCACTGGCTCTTTTGCTAACTTAGCTAAAGCAATAACCGCGGCCATTTTCATCTCTTCGTTGATTTTTGTTGAACGAACGTCTAACGCTCCTCTAAAGATGTAAGGGAATCCCAGTACGTTATTCACTTGGTTAGGATAATCGGATCTACCGGTTGCCATAATTACATCTTTACGCGTTTGAACCGCTAAATTGTAATCTATTTCTGGTTTTGGATTAGCCATGGCGAATACGATTGGATTTTCAGCCATACCCAGTAACATTTCTGCCGTTACAACATCGGCAGTAGAAAGACCGATGAATACATCACTTCCCTTCATTGCATCTAGCAAGGAAATATCCTTATCTACAGCAAACTCGCGTTGCATATCTGAAATACGATCATCGTTTTTCTTCAGGACTCCTTTACTGTTGAACATCAAGATATTTTCTTGTTTCACACCAAAAGCAACGTATAAATTAGCACAAGCAATAGCTGCAGATCCCGCTCCAGAAACCACCATTTTCACTTCATCAATCTTCTTTCCTGCTAATTCTAAAGCATTTAACAAAGCTGCGGCAGAGATAATTGCAGTTCCATGTTGGTCATCGTGCATTACAGGAATATTCAATTCCTCTTTTAGGCGTCTTTCAATTTCGAAAGATTCCGGTGCTTTGATGTCTTCTAAGTTAATTCCTCCAAAAGTTGGAGCAATATTTTTTACTGTCTCAATAAATGCATCAATATCCGTCGTATCCACTTCAATGTCAAAAACATCGATATCCGCAAAAATCTTAAACAAAAGACCTTTTCCTTCCATCACAGGTTTGGATGCTTCAGGACCGATATTCCCCAATCCTAAAACGGCAGTACCATTGGATATCACAGCCACTAAGTTTCCTTTTGCTGTATATTTATAAACGTTATTTACATCTTTTGCAATTTCTAAACAAGGCTCTGCTACTCCTGGTGAGTAAGCCAATGCTAAATCTCTTTGAGAAGAGTATTTTTTTGTAGGTACTACTTGAATTTTTCCAGGTGTTGGTTTTGCGTGATATAACAACGCTTCCCTACGTAAGCTTTCTTTATTCATAAAAAAAATTTTAACCGAATAAACAAAGTTACCTCTTTTTAAAGATAATTTAATGTTAGAATTTTAATCCTTTAAAAATTTAATATTCCGCACTAATCCTGTATACTTTGTTCTTTTTACTGCGGATTTCTTAAAAATATCATTAAAAACCTCATTTGTAAGTTCCTCCCACTCATTCTTGGAATAGTTCATTAACGCCTCATTAGGAGTAAATCGAGGTTCGCTGTGTGGTTTGGCAAAGCGATTCCACGGGCAAACGTCTTGACAGACGTCACAACCGTACATCCAATTGTCAAATTGACCGGCAACTGCAGTAGGAATATCGTCTTTCAATTCAATAGTAAAATAAGAAATACACTTCGATCCGTTAACGATATAAGCGCTTTCAATAGCACCAGTAGGGCAAGCATCAATACAACGGGTACACTTACCGCAATGATCCGTAGTTGCACCATCTGGTTCCAGTTCCAAATCGATAATTAACTCAGCGATAAAGAAGAAAGAACCTACTTGCTTGGAAATTAGATTACTGTTCTTTCCCACCCAACCTAGACCACTTTTCGCAGCCCAAGCCTTATCTAAAACTGGTGCTGAATCAACAAAAGCGCGTCCATCGACAGCGCCGATATTTTCTTCAATAAAGTAGAGAAGTTCTTTTAATTTATCTTTAACTACGTAGTGATAATCTTCGCCATAGGCATATTTTGAAATCTTATACCCTTCTTCCGTTTGTTTTTGTTCAGGATAATAATTAAACAAAAGCGAAACCACACTCTTGGCACCTTCTACCAATAACGTTGGGTTTAATCTTTTATCAAAATGATTCTCCATGTATTGCATGCTTCCATGCATACTGGCCTTAAGCCATTGCTCCAAACGAGGTGCTTCTTCTTCTAGAAAACCTGCTTGCGAAATACCACAAGACATAAAACCCAAACGCTTAGCTTCGGCTTTGATGAGCTCGGCATAGTGGGATTTTTTGTCCATCTGTTACTACAAATCAAATAATCCACCTACGGATTTCGAACGTCCGAGGTGTTTAAACGCCAATTCAGTAGCTTCACGACCCCGAGGTGTACGAATAATAAACCCTTCTTGGATCAAATAAGGCTCATATACTTCTTCTAGGGTTTCTGCATTCTCTGAAACAGCAGTTGCTAATGTAGACAACCCTACTGGACCTCCTTTGAACTTATCGATGATTGTCGATAGGATTTTGTTGTCCATTTCATCTAACCCTCTAGCATCGACATGAAGCGCATTTAAGGCATATTTCGAGATTTCGATATCAATGCTACCATTGCCTTTAATTTGTGCAAAATCGCGCACTCTACGCAATAATGCGTTAGCGATACGCGGTGTACCGCGACTTCTACCAGCAATTTCGATAGCTGCTTCTAAATCGATCGGCACGTTTAAAATAGAAGCACTGCGTTCGATAATCGTTGCTAATAATTCTTTTGAATAGTATTGAAGGCGACTTTGTATTCCAAAACGCGCACGCATCGGTGCGGTTAATAAACCTGAACGCGTCGTTGCACCGACTAAAGTAAATGGATTTAGATGGATTTGAACCGAACGCGCATTGGGGCCAGATTCAATCATAATATCAATTTTAAAGTCTTCCATTGCCGAATATAAATACTCTTCTACAATGGGGCTCAAACGGTGAATTTCATCAATAAACAAGACGTCTCTTTCTTCAAGATTCGTCAATAGACCCGCCAAATCTCCAGGTTTATCCAAAACAGGACCTGAAGTAATCTTAATTCCAACATTCAACTCATTAGCCAAAATATTCGCCAATGTGGTTTTACCCAAACCTGGAGGACCGTGAAACAAGGTATGATCCAAAGCTTCGCCTCGTTGGTTTGCAGCTGCTACAAATATTTTAAGGTTTTCCAAAACACCATCCTGCCCTGCAAAATCGTCAAATGATAGGGGTCTTAGTTTTTTTTCAACATCAAATTCCTCTTGGTTGAAATGTTGGGTGGTAGGATCTAAATGCTCATTCATACAACAAAGATAAATCAAAAAAAGGGATACAAAAAAACGCCATTCAAAAATGAATGGCGTTTTCTGTATCTAAACTAAATAATTCTAGTGGTGTAATTGCTCCTCACCTTCCATATAAGGCATTGTTTGAGGTGCATAATCTTCTGGTAATCCAGGTTTACTATAGTCATAAGGCCATCTGTAAACAACTGGTAATTCACCAGGCCAGTTTCCGTGGATGTGTTCTACTGGAGTAGTCCACTCTAAACTGTTTGATCTCCAAGGGTTTTGAGGCGCTTTCTTACCGTAGAAAATACTAACGAAGAAGTTCCATAAGAACACCAATTGGAATGCCGATCCTACCAAAGCAAACACTGTAATTAATACGTTCACATCATAGAACTCGTCAAATAATGGGAAAGCTGTGTTTGAGTAGTAACGACGTGGTAGACCTGCTAATCCGATGAAGTGCATTGGGAAGAATACTCCGTACGCACAAACAGCAGTTACCCAGAAGTGAATATAACCTAAGTTTTTATTCATCATTCGTCCGAACATTTTAGGGAACCAGTGGTAGATACCTGCAAACATTCCGTAAAGAGCAGAAATACCCATTACTAAGTGGAAGTGAGCAATAACGAAGTACGTATCGTGAACGTTGATATCTAAGGTTGAATCTCCTAAAATAATACCTGTTAAACCTCCTGTGATGAATGTCGAAACGAATCCAATACAGAATAACATCGCAGGGTTCATTTGGATATTACCAGACCAAATTGTCGTGATGTAGTTGAACGCTTTTACTGCAGATGGAATTGCAATCAATAATGTTGTGAACGTAAACACAGATCCCAAGAACGGGTTCATTCCCGAAACGAACATGTGGTGTCCCCAAACGATTGTTGACAAGAAAGCAATACCTAAGATTGAAGCAATCATCGCACGGTATCCAAAGATTGGTTTACGAGCAGAAGTTGCGATAATTTCAGATGTAATACCCATCGCTGGTAAGATTACAATGTAAACCTCAGGGTGACCTAAGAACCAGAATAAGTGTTCATATAATACTGGTGATCCTCCTTGGTAATGTAATACTTCACCTGCTAAATAAATATCAGATAAGAAGAATGAAGTACCAAAACTTCTATCGAAGATCAATAATAAAGCCGCTGATAAAAGAACTGGGAAAGATACGATACCGATAATAGCAGTAACGAATAAAGCCCAAATTGTCAAAGGCATTCTAGTCATTGTCATCCCTTTTGTTCTCAAGTTAACTACAGTTGCTACGTAGTTTAATGATCCCATTGTAGAAGAAACGATGAAGATAGCCATAGAGATTAACCAAAGGGTCATCCCTGAACCAGAACCTGGAATGGCTTGTGGCAATGCACTCAATGGAGGATAGATTGTCCATCCAGAAGAAGCAGGCCCACCTTCTACGAATAATGAAATAACCATTAATACAGCAGAAACAAAGAAGAACCAGTATGACAACATGTTCATAAAACCTGAAGCCATATCACGTGCTCCAATTTGCAATGGAATAAGTAAGTTCGAGAACGTACCACTTAATCCAGCAGTCAATACGAAGAATACCATAATCGTTCCGTGCATTGTTACCAAAGCAAGGTAGATATCATTTCGCATCACTCCATCAGGAGCCATTTTATCTCCTAATAACCATTTGAATACTTGAAAAGATTCTTCTGGCCACGCGATTTGCATTCTAAATAAAAGGGACATTACAATCCCAATGATTCCCATAATAATACCTGTGATCAAGTATTGTTTAGCAATCATTTTATGATCTAAACTAAATACGTATTTAGTAAAGAAATTTCCTTTATCGTGATGATCGTGATCGTGATCATTAATTATTTCGTGTCCTATTGCTGACATAGTATAAGTTTTAATTAAATACGTGAATTATTGTACTACTTGAGCGATAGCTTCAGTTTCAGCTGCTTCTGTAACAACTTCAGTTTCTACAGGAGCTGTAACTTCTTCCTCTTTAGCACCATTTTCAGCAGCTACTTGTTCTGCTAAAGTTGGTAACTCTTTTAACCAAGCCTTGAATTCTTCTTCTTTTGAAACTACAACTTTAATTTGCATATTGTAGTGTGAAGCTCCACAAATTTTGTTACACAATAATAAGTAATCAAATGTATATGGATCCAAAGGTTCATGACCTCCAGCTACTAATTCTTGACTTCTTTCCGCTCTAATATTATTAATATTATTCACTTTACTTACAATTCCTTCACGCGTTCTCATATCTTCAGTTGTAACACTAGGTACAAAAGCGAATTGAGTAACCATACCTGGAACACAGTTCATTTGTGCTCTGAAGTGAGGTAAATAAGCCGAGTGTAAAACGTCTTGAGATCTAAATTTTAAAACAACTTTCTTTCCAACAGGTAAGTGAAGTTCTTTCGCCATTTTGTCATCTTGTGCGTTAGGGTCAGCCATATCCACACCTACTACGTTTATACCTTTAATAAAACGCACGTTAGCTTTTCCTAATGTATTGTCTTCACCAGAATAGCGTACATCCCATCCGAACTGCTTTGCATACACTTCGATATTGATTACTTCTTCTTCTTGATCCACAAACATAATATCATTCCAAGCAAATAATCCATAAAGGATCAAACCGGTTAAAGTAATTGTTGGGATGATTGTCCAAGCTGCTTCTAACTTATCATTATCAGAGAAATATCTCGCTTTTCTTCCTTTTACTCCACGTCCTTTGAATGCAAAGTAGTGCAATAAAAACTGAGTAACGATCTGAACGAAGAAAATTAATCCCATTGAAATCCACATTAGATTGTCAACCGTTTTTCCGTGTTCTGATGCTGAATCACTCATTAAAGGAAAACTTCCATATTCTACTAAACAAAAGATTGTGAATACGTAGATGAAAGCTAAGAAAGCGAAAGTAATATAACCGTGTACATTATTATCTTTTTCGTTAGCTACTTGAGATGAATAGTCATTTGGGCCTGATCCTACTTGCGTTAGATCAAATATTTTAGTCAATTGCCAAATTGCAATTCCCAACAAAACAACTATCGCTACTATTAATAAACTAGTCATTGGTTTATTTTTAATTATTAATAATGAAAATGTTTACTCTCTTCAATTAACGGGTTGTTCTTAGCTAATAAAGGTGCTTTAGAAATAGCTGTAAATCCAACATAGATAAATAATCCGATGAAGAACATCAATGCAGCAATTTCAGGAACGCCGATAAACCAAGATCCACCCACTGTACCTGGACTAATCATAATAAAGAAGTCTAAATAGTGACCTACAATAATACAAGTACCCGCCATAACAACAATCCAAGATAAGCGTTTAAAATCTGTGTTGATCAATAATAATAAAGGCAACGCAAAGTTCAATAGTAACATTCCGAAGAATGGTAAGTTGTATTCTTGAATTCTAAAGATAAAGTAAGTAACCTCTTCTGGAATGTTAGAGTACCACTGTAACATGAATTGAGAGAACCAAAGGTAAGTCCAGAAAATACTTAAACCAAACATAAATTTAGCTAAGTCGTGAATATGACTTGTATTAACAAACTCTAAGTAACCTTTGCTTTTCAAATACAACGTAGTAAACGCGATTGTCGTGATCCCCGTTACAAAGAAACTAGCAAATACATACCATCCGAATAAAGTACTGTACCAGTGTGTATCGATAGACATAATCCAGTCCCAAGATGCCATTGATTCAGTAACGATAAAGAAAGCTAAGAAACCAGCAGATGCTTTAAACATCTTTTTATGGAAAGTTAGATCGCCTGTTTCGTCTAATTTCAACGATTGTTTTCTCATATAGATTCTATACAAGTTCCAACCACCTAAGAAAATGATTGCTCTTAGTAAGAAAAATGGAATATTCAAATAACCTGTTTTACCTTGAATTAAAGCATCATGCTCTACGATTGCAGGATCCATCCAAATGAATAGGTGGTTACCTCCTAGCGAGCTAGCTACTAATAAAAGGAAGAAGATAATAGAACCAGGTAATAGATAAGCCGTCAATCCTTCCATAACGCGGAAAAGAACTGGTGACCATCCTGCTGCAGCTGCGTAATTGATTCCGTAAAAAGCTAAAATCCCAAGAGAAACAAGCATTACAAAAATACAAGCAACATATACAGCTGTCCAAGGTTTATTTTGCATCTGTGATAACACATGCTCTAAATGTTTTTGATGAGCCTCATGATCCGCTTCAGAAACTTCACTGTGGTCACCACCATGTGCAGCGCCACCGTGGTGAGCTTGCTCATTTAAAATCTGCTCTACTTCAGCAGTTGTCTTTGGCGCACTGAAAAACCCATACGCAATCCCTACTAATCCTAGAACCATCAGGATCATCGCAAAGGTTTTCAAATTTTTTGATAATGTGTACATATCTAAACTTTCAACTAAGTTTTACAATTTATTATTCTGATTTCAATTTAAGCACATAATCAGTCACTAACCAACGCTCGTGTTGCGTCAATTGGTTTTTATGCGCTCCCATTGAATTCAAACCATAAGTAATAACGTGGTAAATTCCTCCTTCAGTAAGTTCTCTATCATGATAGTTAGGAACCCCTAAGAATTTTTCTCTTTTCACCAAATTACCTTTTCCATCACCACTTGCACCGTGACAAACTGAGCAGTAAATTGCGTATAACGCTTTACCTTTCTCAAGATCTTTTTCATCTGCAGTTAAGGGTGATTTTAAATGTAGTCTCGCTTCCGCTAAACCTTCAGGAGTATCAGCGTACTCTTCTGGTTGAAATCCACGAGGCACAGATCCTTCTGCAGGAAGTTGTCCTTCCTTACCATTTGCAAAAACAGTTGTCGGCACTTCAGAGTATGTTTCATATGCAACAGATTCGTACATATTTGGCATAAACTGATAGTTAGGACGCTCTTTGTTAAAACAAGACGTAGTCAAAACAGCTACACCCGCTAAAGTTACTATTTTATATATCGATTTCATGCTACTATTACTTTTCAATTACTTTAACTTCAACTGCTCCTGTACCTTTGAAAAATTCAATAGCAGTATCTTCGTCTCCTTTTAAAGCAACCTCCATTAAGAAATGGTCATCAGTTGTTCTTACATCAGGGTTTTCAGCTGTTTTAAAAGGCCATAATTTACTTCTAAAGAAGAAAGTTAACACCATTAAGTGGGCAGAAAACAACACGGTCATCTCAAACATAATAGGCACAAAAGCTGGCATATTTTGGATAAAACTAAAACTAGGTTTTCCTCCGATGTCTTGTGGCCAATCGACAATCATGATAAAATACATCATGCTTGTACCAAATGCTAAACCTACTAAACCGTATAAGAATGCACAAATAGCTAATCTAGTTGGTTTTAATCCCATCGCCTTATCTAGTCCGTGAACTGGGAAAGGCGTGTATATCTCTTCAATGTGATGGTGAGCAGATCTTGTTTCTTTAACTGCATCTAACAACACATCATCATCATTGTATATTGCGTGAATAAACTTATTACTCATAACGAATTAGTGATTTAATGATTGATGACCTTCTTTACTATCTCTTTCTTTTTTGTAGTATTCACCTGATGATTTCAAAATTGTTTTCACCTCTGCTTGCGCAATTACAGGGAAACTTCTTGAATACAACAAGAATAACACGAAGAAGAAACCGATTGTTCCAATATAAATACCAGCATCAACAAATGTTGGTTGGAACATTGTCCAAGATGACGGTAAGTAATCTCTGTGTAACGAGGTAACGATAATTACGAAACGCTCGAACCACATCCCTACGTTTACCACAATTGAGATAATGAATGAAGCTAAAATATTAGTTCTAATTTTCTTCACCCACATTACTTGCGGAGAAATTACGTTACAAGTCATCATCAACCAATAAGACCACCAGTATGGACCAGAAGCACGGTTTAAGAAAGCGTATTGTTCATACTCTACTCCTGAATACCAAGCTACCCATAGCTCTGTGATATAAGCTACCCCAACCACAGATCCTGTAATCATTACGATGATGTTCATCAACTCAATATGTTGAACTGTAATATAATCTTCTAGGTTAGAAACTTTTCTCATGATGATCAACAACGTATTTACCATCGCGAATCCCGAGAAAATCGCACCCGCAACGAAGTACGGTGGTAAGATTGTTGTATGCCATCCTGGAATCACTGAAGTAGCAAAGTCAAAAGATACAATCGTGTGTACAGAAAGTACAAGTGGAGTAGCTAAACCAGCTAATACTAAGTGCACTTCCTCAAAACGTTGCCAATCTTTTGCTCTTCCAGACCAACCGAAAGATAAAATTGAATATACTCTTTTTGTAAATGGGGTGATAGCTCTATCACGTAACATAGCGAAGTCAGGTAATAAACCAGTCCACCAGAAAACTAATGATACTGATAAGTACGTAGAAATCGCGAATACGTCCCATAATAACGGCGAGTTAAAGTTTACCCATAACGAACCAAATTGGTTTGGAATAGGCAATACCCAGTACGCTAACCATGGGCGACCCATATGTATAATAGGGAATAAACCAGCCTGAACTACTGAGAAAATTGTCATGGCCTCAGCAGAACGGTTAATTGCCATTCTCCATTTTTGTCTAAATAATAATAATACAGCAGAAATTAATGTACCGGCGTGACCGATACCAACCCACCAAACGAAATTGGTAATATCCCAAGCCCATCCAACAGTTTTATTTAATCCCCAAGTACCTATACCTGTACCTACAGTGTAAGCCATACAGCCAACACCCCATAGGAAAGCTAACAAAGCTATAGCGAATACTCTCCACCATAATTTATTTGCTCGTCCTTCAACAGGTCTAGCCACATCCACAGTTATATCGTGGTAAGATTTCTTACCGATAACTAAAGGTTTTCTAATGGGTGCTTCGTAATGTGACGACATAATCCTTTATATGTTTCTTTAATTAATACTTCTTTTTAAACTAGATATTTCTAACCTTAACGTGATAGAATACATTTGGTTTTGTACCGATGTGCTCTAACAAGTGGTATGTTCTATCTGATTCAGCTAATTTAGTAATTTCTGATTCTTTTTCATTAACATCTCCAAATACCATAGCTCCACTTGAACAAGCAGCAGAACAAGCAGTTTCGAATTCGTTTGGACGAACCGCTCTACCTTCATTCTTCGCTTTCAAGATTGTTGCTTGCGTCATTTGAATACACAATGAACATTTCTCCATTACCCCTCTTGAACGAACTACTACGTCTGGGTTTAACACCATACGTCCTAAATCGTCATTCATGTGGAAATCGAACTCATCATTTTGAGCATATAAGAACCAGTTGAAACGTCTAACCTTATAAGGACAGTTGTTTGCACAGTATCTAGTTCCAACACAACGGTTATAAGCCATGTGGTTTTGACCTTGGCGTCCGTGTGACGTAGCCGCTACCGGACATACAGTCTCACAAGGTGCGTGATTACAGTGCTGACACATTACAGGTTGGAAAACTACTTGTGGGTTATCCGCAGGGTGCTCTAACTCCATATAAGCAGAACGAGCCTCTGAGAAACCTTTTGCTGTAACTTTCTTATCAACATCAGCAGCAAATGTATCTTCTGATGAATAGTATCTATCAATACGCAACCAGTGCATATCTCTACTTCTTCTAACCTCTGATTTACCAACAACTGGTACGTTGTTTTCAGCGTGACATGCAATAACACATGCTCCACATCCTGTACAAGCGTTTAAGTCGATCGATAAATTAAAGTGATGACCTACAGTACGGTCAAATGATTCCCAAATATCAATTGATGAAGCTCTTACTTCTTGGTGATCGTAAGAAACCATTGGGAAGATATTCCACTCCTCAACATCTTTTGTATTGAAAATTTCTAATGTAGTATCTTTCACGATATCACCTCTACTCATCAATGTGTTCTGTAACTGAACACAAGCAAACTCATGGTTTCCTGATGCTTTGGCTACAGTAACCGATTGTACATTTTCGAAGTTGTGATATAATGCATAAGCGTTAACTCCCACTTGCATATCTTCTTTCAAGCTTGCTTTTCTTCCGTAACCGAAAGCTAAACCAACAGTTCCAGCCGCTTGACCAGGTTGAATTAATGCAGGTACATTTTCTAAAGTAACACCATTTGCTGTAAGCGTAACATAGCTTCCGTCCAACCCACCGTTAGCTACGTGGAAGTTTACGATTCCAAAAGTTTCAGCATCAGCGCGCGAGATTGTTAAGTAGTTATCCCATGAAACACGCGTGATTGGATCTGGAAACTCTTGTAACCAAGGGTTATTTGCTTGTTGTCCATCTCCCATACCTGTTTTAGTATACAACACCAACTCAAGTCCTTCCCCTTTTTTCGCTTTGCTTAACGCAGCAGCAGCAGAAGAGAAATCAGCAGTAGCTGCTACTTTTGTATTTTCACCCGCAACAGCAAAACCATCGTGAACCAATTGATTCCAAGTTAACCCAGAAACATAAGAAACACTCGTTGTTTTAACATAGTCATAATACGCCGTATTATTTCCATTCCACAACAATAAAGCCTCTTGGAACTGTCTTGTATCAAATAAAGGTCTGATTGTCGGTTGCGTAACTGAATAGTGACCTTTTTTAATCATCACATCACCCCAAGCCTCTAAGTAGTGAGGAGCAGCAGCTGCGATTGTAGTCTCTAAAGCAGTTTCATCTTCTTTCATTGAGAAACTAACTGAAGTTTTCACTTTCTTCAATCCCTCAACAAAAGCAGCACTATTTGCTAAAGTATATACTGGATTAATTCCTGACATAATTAAAGTATGCACTTTACCTGCATTCATTTCTTTAATTAACTCAGTAACTTTTGCAGCATTACCTTGTCTTACATATTTTGTTTGTTCTGGCATGAATGCCTCTGATTGCAACGCTTCGTTAATTGCAAAAACAACTAATTGTGCATTAACATCATCTAAACCTGTAACAACAACTCCTTTTGAACCTGCTGCTTTTACTTGTTTAGCTGCTTTCGCGATTGCTTCGTCGTATACTGTACTAGCAGAAGAAACTGACCCTCCTACGATTGCGTTGTACAACTTCACTAATGCAGCCTTTTGATCCGCAACAGTTAATGGAAGACGAACATCTGCATTAGCTCCAGAAAGACTCATATTAGCTTCAATCTGAATATGCTTAGACATTACTCCATTTTTAGGAATACGTTTTTGAGCATAAGCTGAATCGTATCCTCCACCTTGCCAATCTCCTAAGATATCAGCACCAACAGAAACGATTACACTTGCCTTACCGAAATCGTAATCAGCTAATCCGCGTTTTCCGTATGCTTGTTCATAAGCATCTGCAGCAGCAGAAGATGAAACCGCATCGTATATTACGTGTTTAGCGTTTGGATTAGATTCGATAAACTCACCGATTAATTTATCAGTAGAAGGACTTGCCATTGTATTAGTCAATAACACAACACTACCTCCTGTTGCTTTAGCATCTTGTAAACTTGCTCTTACCTTAGCATCTACATCATCCCAAGAAGCATTTTTACCTTCGATTTTCGGCGCTCTTAATCGCAAGCTATCATACATCGAAAGCACTGATGCATGCACACGTGCATTGGCACCAGAATATGCATTTGCAAGTTTGTTATTATCAATTTTGATTGGACGACCCTCACGAGTCTTAACCAAAACATTCACAAAATCAAAACCATCTGCGATTGTAGTCGCGTAGTAGTCTGCAATTCCAGGGATAATCTCCTCTGGCTGAACCACGTAAGGAATTGATTTTATTACCGGTCCTTCACAAGCAGCTAATGTTGCTGCAGCTGTTGAAAAACCAACATATTTCAAAAAGTCTCGACGAGTTGTTGAAGAAGAAGACAATTTGTTTTTGTCCCCAAGAAATTCATCTGTAGGAATTTCCTCAACAAACTCATTGTTTCTTAGCGTCTCAACAATAGAACTATTATCATTCAGCTCTTCAACACTTTTCCAGTATTTTTTGTTTGATGCCATTGTATATAAATATTAGCTTCTTATTCTTAAATAATTCTTAATAGTGACATTTACCACACTCTAGTCCACCCATTTGAGCAACTGTCAATTTCTCTACTCCGTACTTGTTAGCAAGTTCGTCATGGATTTTAGCATAGTAAGCATTGTCTTTCAACTTAACATCAGTTGTTCTGTGACAGTCAATACACCATCCCATAGTTAATGGAGAATGTTGTCTCATGATTTCCATTTCTTCCACTGGTCCGTGACAAGTTTGACATTCTAAACCAGCAACATTCACGTGTTGTGAGTGATTATAGTAAACGAAATCAGGTAAATTATGAATACGAACCCATTTTACAGGCTTCTCTTTACCAGTATATTTTTGAGCAGCAGGATCCCATCCAACAGCATCATATAACTTTTGAATTTCAGCAGTATAAAACTCTGGTGTGTATTTTCCGTAATCTGTTCCAGCATCACCTGTAAACTCACTGATGTTTTTATGACAGTTCATACAAACATTTAATGAAGGAATACCTGAAGTTTTACTTGATCTTGCAGAGGAGTGACAATATTTACAATCAATACCGTTATCTCCTGCGTGAATTTTGTGTGAGAAGTGAATAGGCTGAACTGGCTCATACCCTTTATCTACTCCAATTTGCATCATATACCCGTAAGCGAAATACGATCCAATTAAAACAAATATAATTGTAGAGCAAATTACTAAGAATTGGTTTTTCACAAACGCTTTCCACATTGGAACTGTTTGGCGAACTTCTTCTGTTAAACCATTAGCTTCAACAACTTTATTCAATACTTTTTTAACAAGGAAAAGCATCGTTACCAATAATAACAACACCACTACTAATGCCCCTAATACAATCATATTAGAAACCGCATCTCCACCACCTTGTCCCTGAGCACCATCTGTACTTGCAGTAGCAGCTGGAGTCTCAGCTTTTGGTTCAGACACATACGCCAAAATATCATCAATATTTTGGTCAGATAAACCTGGGAAGTCGTTCATCACAACTTTGTTCCACTCGTCGAACAGTTTTACCGCACGAGCATCACCAGATTTAATCAAAGATGAACTACTTTTAATCCACTTGTGTAGCCATTCTACATCCCCGTCGTGACGTTCAACAACTCCACGCAATGCAGGTCCTGTTGAAGCCCCGTCCATCTTATGACATGCCGCACAGTTAGAATTAAACAATTCCTTACCCTTTGCTACATCCTGAGCAAATGAAATTGTAGAAAACGATAGCATTAATGCTAAACAAAAGAATAAAATCTTTGAAAACGAATTATGGTTACCCACTTTTTTCATAGTTATAAATTGATTTTCAACTAAACTTGGTCTTTCTAATAACAGCAATAATCAACTATTATTCAATACACCTTATTTACAAACTCCGACAAAAATACAATTTATGCATAACTCTTAAAACCTTTAACGACCTTAATCTTTAATTTATACGCGTTCTAAATAAAGGGCTCTCGCGCAATTTTCAAGAATAATTGTAAATTTGCTTCAAATACATTTCATTATGAGAATTTTAAGAATGTTTCCGGTCCTTTTTTGCTTGTTTTTTATGCATCTAATAAGTTTTGCTCAAGAGCGAAACAACGCAATTCAAGAGCCTTTAGCGATAAAAAAACTAGTAGAAGCGAAAAGAAACACAACAACGCCAGGGCTAAACACAGATAAATACAATATTCAAGTTTTTTATGGAAAAAACAATGAAGCTAAAGCTGCACTAGCACGTGTCAAACGTCTATACCCAGATTTAGAAGCAACCTTAGTTTACTCCAATCCTTCATACAAAGTTTTGGCAGGAAATTTCAAAACGCGTTTAGAAGCAGAGCGATACCTGCAAACCCTTAAAAAAGATTTTGACAACTCTTTACTCCTTCGACCAGGAAAATAAAATAAAAAATCCCGTTGCACTTTTGTACAACGGGATTTTCTTTATTTCATTTCCTCGAAAAATTATCCAACAATGTTTATAATTTTCCCCGGTACTACAATTAACTTTTTGGGCTCACGTCCTTGTAATTGCGCCTGAGTTCTTTCGTCAGCTAAAATAATTTGCTCAATTTCTTCCACACTCAAATCTAAAGCTAATTCAATTTTGAAACGCATTTTCCCGTTAAAAGAAACCGGATATTCCTTTGCTTCTTCTACAAGATATTCAGCTTTAAATTCTGGGAATTCCTGATCAGCAATTGTCTTACTATGTCCCAACATACTCCAAAGCTCTTCCGCTATATGTGGCGCATAAGGTGCTACTAAAATAGCTAAAGGCTCAAGGATTGCACGGTGGTGACATTTTTGCTGCCCTAACTCATTCACACAAATCATAAACTGAGAAACTGAAGTATTGAATGAAAATGCTTCGATATCTTCTTGTACTTTCTTAATCGTTTTATGAAGGGATTTGTACATTTCTTTTGTCGGCTCTTCCTCTACAACAACAACTGCCGTGTCATCTGCATACAATCTCCACAATTTTTTCAAGAATCCAAATACCCCCGAAATACCAGCCGTATTCCAAGGCTTTGCCTGCTCTAAAGGTCCTAGGAACATTTCGTATAAGCGCAATGTATCCGCACCATATTCTTGACAGATATCATCTGGATTAACCACATTATAATAAGACTTAGACATTTTTTCAACTTCATGCCCGACAATATATTTTCCGGCAGCATTGCAAACAAATTCAGCCGTTGCATAATCAGGTCTCCACGCCTTGAATTCCTCCATATCTAATTCAGATGAATTATTTACCAATCCTACATAAGCGTAAAGTTGTTGTACTTTCTCGTCTTTAATCATATCCTTAGATATAAAGGTATTGGTTCCTTCGATGCGATATACAAAAGCAGAAGTACCCAAAATCATCCCTTGATTGATTAATTTTGCAAAAGGCTCTTCTGTTGGCGCTACACCAATATCTTTTAAAAATTTATTCCAAAAGCGGCTATACAATAAGTGACCTGTTGCATGCTCGCTTCCTCCTATATATAAATCGACATTTTGCCAGTAGCTCAACGCTTCCTCTGAAGCAATAAACTCCTCATTTGTTGGATCCATATAACGCATCCAATACCAAGAAGACCCCGCCCAGCCAGGCATCGTATTTAACTCTAATGCGAAAATAGTTTGCTCGTTGATTAAATCATTCGCCACTACTTTATTATTCACCGTATCCCAAGCCCATGTTGCAGCATTTCCCAAAGGTGGTTGACCATCTTCCGTTGGCAAATACTTTTCAACTTCTGGCAACAAAATTGGCAAATGCGCTTTCTCAATCATTTTAGGTAAACCATTCACGTAATAAACCGGAAACGGCTCTCCCCAATAACGCTGACGAGAAAATACTGCATCGCGCAAGCGATAATTTGTTTTTCCTTTTCCTTGACCTAAAGCTTCGATTGCAGCAATTGCTTTAGCAGCAGCTTCTTTATAGGCTAATCCATTCAAGAAATCAGAATTTTCTAATACGAATCCTTCTTTTTCAGCAAAAGCTTCTTCGCTAATATCTTGATTAAAAATATTCTTTATTGCAATACCGAAGTGTTTGGCAAAAGCATAGTCACGTGAATCACCAGCAGGAACAGCCATTACAGCCCCTGTTCCATATCCAGCTAGTACGTAATCGCCAATCCAAATCTCAACAGGTTCTTTTGTAAATGGATGCTCAGCATAGGCTCCTGTAAAAACCCCTGAGATTTTTTTCACATCTGCCATACGATCGCGCTCGCTGCGTTTTGATGTAGCCTCAATATAAGCTTCTACTTCGCTTTTTTGCTGTGCAGTAGTAATTTTTCTAACCAAATCGTGTTCTGGCGCTAATGTCATAAAACTCACACCAAAAATCGTATCCGGACGCGTCGTAAATACTTCGATTGTATCAGTAGATTCTTTTAAATTAAAAATCACAGACGCTCCCACGGATTTTCCAATCCAATTGCGTTGACTTTCTTTTAAGCTCTCTGTCCAGTCGATCGTATTTAATCCTTCCAACAAACGCTCAGCATAAGCTGAAATACGCATACTCCATTGTTTCATCTTTTTGCGAACAACAGGATGTCCTCCACGCTCAGATAAACCATCTTTAATTTCGTCATTAGCCAATACTGTACCTAAAGCGGGACACCAGTTTACTTCTGTTTCCGCTAAATACGTTAAGCGATATTGCAACAAAATACGCTCCTTTTCTTCTGTTGAAAAAGAATTCCATGCAGCAGCAGTAAACAGTTCAATTGACTCATCACAAACCGCTTGTACACTTGCATTTCCCTCTTTTTCAAATAAAGCGATTAACGTGGTGATTGACTCCGCTTTATCAGACACCTTATTATACCAAGCATTGAACAACTGAATAAAAATCCATTGTGTATGCTTGTAGTAATCAGCATTTGATGTGCGAATTTCACGTGACCAATCAAAAGAAAATCCGATCTGATCTAATTGTTCTCGGTAACGAGCGATATTTACCTCCGTAGTAACAGCAGGGTGCTGACCTGTTTGTATAGCATATTGCTCAGCAGGTAATCCAAAACTGTCATACCCTTGCGGATGTAATACATTAAATCCTTTGTGTCGTTTATATCGTGCAAAAATATCAGAAGCAATATACCCCAGTGGATGTCCGACATGCAGTCCTGCTCCTGATGGATAAGGGAACATATCTAGCACATAATACTTCGGTTTATCGGATGTATTTGAGGTTTTAAAAGTTTCATTTTCTTTCCAAAACTTTTGCCATTTTGCTTCAATTTCGCTTGGATTGTATTTCATAGTATAAATATCAATTATTACACATGTTCTTTATCGATTCACTCGAAAAAAAACGCCTACTTGACGCAAAAATAAACTATATTTATAAGAAAGAGAAAACTTTAATTCACTTACTTACAACAAAACAACACAGAAGTAGTGTTTACTCTTTATTCATCAACAGATTTAGAACGTAATCCAAGGCATCGTTACTAGATACGCTAACAGTAGGCTGAACCCCTACTTGATCCAATCGCTTTCCATCAGCAGTGTAAAAATCTGCCGTAGGCAAGACTAATGTAAATCCTTCAGGCAAAGAAAATCGCTCACTATTCAACATAGCTCCTGCCGATTTTTCTCCCACAACTAAAGCACGTCTTTCTAACTGAAGCGCATATACCAGTGCTTCTGCCGTGCTGGCCGTTTTATCGTTAATCAACAAATACAAATCCCCCCTAAACCTAGCCTTAGCTGACGGTTCTGCCAACAAGACAATCCCCTCTTGTTGATGAATATTCGCCAATAACGTTGTAACATTTGGATCACTAAAAGACACAAAAGTGGATCGTTGTGCTGAAGTAGGCAATTGCGAATGCTGATCAAACCATTGACGAGTTAAAAAAACACCTCCGTCATACGAAGTGGTGGCAACGTGATTTACAAAAGTCAATCCAGCCTCAATAGAACCCCCTGAATTCCCCCTCAAATCGACAATCAAATGCGCAATATTGCGTTGCTCAATCAGGCGAAAAGCATCTTGCATTTCTACAGTTGAACCACCAAAACTGCGAATCGTCAACACCCCAATTCCCTTCCCCTTATCCTCAAAGTTCAGTTGCTTTTCACTGCGATTTACAGCTATATGCTCCATTGTCCCTCTCACTAAAGCAAAGTGGGAAAAAGGGAGTTTCTGCGCATAGTAATAAAACGCAAAAACAAGTTCTAGATCGTCATTCACTTCGGTGGAAATAGCTTTCATTTTACTTTTAAACGCTTGCCATGACTTACCTTCAATCAAACGACGATTATAAAGATAGCGCTCTGTATCTTCAAATACCTGCTCTAAAACATTTTGATAATCAGCTAAGGGTAAAACTTCGGCTAATGGATTCCCCGACAAAGTTGCTCGTACTGCTCCACTTTTAGTAGTCAAATCAACCTGTAACTTCCCTTCTACTAAGGTTCCCTTAAAATAGTAATTTCCCAAAGGAGAACGAAAGATTCCATCGAGCAACAAACCATTGTCTTCGCCCGTGATTTTTCCTTCCTCCACAACAATAAATCGCCCTTCTTTAAAAGAAGAGGTAAACGTACGCCCTAGAAAAGAAGTCCAACGACCTAAGACAATTTTATCCGCTCCTTTCCGCGTATGAGCACGGAAGGTATTTTTTTCTACTTCTATGGATAAAATCAAACGCACCTGCCCAATGTCAGGATGGATAAATTCGACTTTCCAATCACCGCGTAATGGATGCTCTCCCTCCTCTGCTTTCACTTGACAGCTAAAAAAGCTAAACACGCTTATCAATGCCGCAAATAACATTCTTTTCATGCGTTATGTATTTTAATTCAAACAGTAAAACTGCACATTAAACCAATAACAAACAGAAGTTTGGGACGAATAACAACAATTTGGGATGAACGACAAACTCCACGAATACAACAGCTAATAAAACACGTGGATAGAAGACTAAAAACTAATTATCTCGTGCTTTTAAAGCTTGAATGTACGTTCTTGAAACAGGAACTTCATGCTGAATCTCCTTCAAATACAGCTTGCCTCCTTGCGCATTTCCTTTTACGCTGAGAAGATAGTTCACATTGACTAAATAGGAACGGTGGCAATATTGTATCTCTTTTAACGACAATTGTTCTTTTAATTTCTTTAAAGGTAAGCGCATGAGTTGTCGCTTAATTTCTCCTCTTTCTAGGTAGTAAACCGTACAATAATTCCCCTCTGAATGAGCATATACAAAATCAGTTTCTTTCAATTGATACGTTTCCTGTAAAACTTCTGTTTTTATACTTACCACCGACTCTTCTTTGCTGGCCTCTTTTTCGCTTGTTTTGCGTTCAATCACAACAGCAACTCTATCTTGCTCCTCTCTAACCATCACATACTGAAGTAAACTGTGAATAGCGTAAATTGGCAAACCCATCAACAAGGTATAAAACAACATTTCCAACCAACCAAAAAAGGTAAGAGAATACGTATAGATAACACTACTATTATACCAATAGCTCAAGATCGAACAACTAAACAAAACGAAACTCGCTTGTTTCACTTCTCTTTTCCAATTCCAAGAATTATTGGATTGTGGAAATAACAAATCACTAAGTAAAAAACTTGAAAATCCAAAAAAGCCATAAGGCAATAAAAGCAGATATTTATTGATATGGACAAAGTTATAAGTTCCAAAGGGTTGAAAAACCGCAAGGAAAAAATAACACAATCCACCTAAAAACAAGGAAGAAAAAAGCGTATGCTTTATCGATTTACATTGTTCAAATAGTACCATTTCTCACAAAACAAACAAAGGTTTATCCAAAATAATCATCCGAATTCTTCACTAGATTATGCTGTTAGACATATTCATTGGCTCACCTTTTCATACAAATAGCAAAGGCATTTACTTGCATCCTTTTTCATTTTCTTTTCGTACTCAATTCCTGATTCATCTCCGATTTCCCTTCTATTATCATACAAATTACAAAGAAATAAACTATATTTATAACAATTAGAAAAGTTTACTCGTAATTGTGTTTTAAAAACACTTTTGTTTGTTAATTTTACAGCTTTAAAAATTGCATTATGGCGTCTACTTATGAAAAATACCAAAAGCGAAAATTAATTTCGTCTTATTTTTCTGTAATATTAAGTATTTTCTTGGTTCTCTCCTTGTTAGGAGCCTTGAGTTTATTTGTAATTAACTCCAAAAGAATATCGAATAATTTCCGAGAGAATATTCCAATGACTCTCTATTTTTCCGACAAAGCTACACAAAATGACTTTGATCAATTTACGAAGAAATTAGGGCAATCACCTTATATTAAAACGTATACGTTCATTTCTAAAGAAGAAGCAGCGGAAAGCCAGAAAGAGGATCTTGGAGAGAATTTTCTTGAATTTTTGGGATATAACCCCCTACAAAACTCGTATGATGTTTATGTAAAAGGTGATTACGTAGTGGGAGATAGTTTAGCAAAAATAGAGGAAACCTTTATGAAAACCCCTCACATTGCAGAAATATCATATAATAAGCAATTGGTTGATTTAGTTAACAGCAATATTGCACGCATCACCAATTGGGTATTAATCATTGCGGGTATTCTGACGATTGTATCGATGTTATTAATCAACAGTTCCTTGCGTTTATTGATCTTTTCTAGCCGTTTTACAATCAAAACCATGCAAATGGTTGGCGCAACCAAGCGCTTTATTCGCCGTCCTTTTATTTGGCACAGCATGCGTTTGGGCTTAATCGGATCAATCCTAGCGGTTATTGCTTTAGTTGCTCTAACCTTTTACCTAGATAAAAAATTCCCCGACCTCGAACTTGACCCTACAGTAAATTACATGCCTTTGGTTATCGTTGGATTGGGCATTATCTTAGCAGGTGTTATCATTACAACAATTAGCACATTTTTCGCTACTCAGCGATTCTTAAACCTCAAATCAGACGAACTTTATTAAATATGAAAAAAGAGAACAACCCTACTGGTTTTTTGTTTTCCAAACAAAACTACATTTGGCTACTCGCAAGTTTTGCGATTATCGCCTTGAGTTTTATCCTTATGGGTGGAGCTTCTAATGATGATCCTACACAATTTAATGAAGCCATCTATAGCTTCAGAAGAATTCACCTCGCACCAGCCGTATTTTTTATTGGTATTGGGGTAGCTATTTATTCTATTTTTAAAAAAGATAAAAAACAATCATAACAAACTATTTTTATGGATTTAATACAAGCCATCCTTCTAGCTATAGTAGAGGGACTTACTGAATATTTACCCGTTTCTTCTACTGCTCACATGATTTTTTTGAGTTCGTACTACGGAATTCAGGAAGATGATTTTGTAAAACTTTTTCAAACCGCCATTCAGTTCGGAGCTATTTTAGCTGTTGTTGCTCTTTATTGGCGTAAGTTTTTTGATTTCAGTCGTATTTCATTCTATAAAAAATTGATTTTTGCTGTTATTCCAGCACTAGTTTTAGGAAAATTACTAGACGAAAAAATTGATGCCGTTTTAGGAAAAACGATTTACATAGCCATCATGCTAATTGTGGGGGGGATTGTTTTAATTTTTATTGATAAATACTTTAAAAATCCAAAGACAACACGAGAAGAAGACATTACAGTCAAGCAAGCAGTAACCATTGGATTTTGGCAGTGCTTAGCGATGATGCCTGGAACAAGTCGTTCAGCCGCCTCGATTATTGGAGGAATGCAACAAGGGCTCTCTCGTCAAGTAGCCGCTGAATTCTCTTTCTTTTTAGCCGTTCCTACAATGGCTGCCGTAACCGTATATTCTATCGTATTTAAAAAATACGAATCGGGAAAAATGGGCTATGAATTACTTTTTGACAATGCCGACAACTTAAAATTATTCCTTTTAGGCAACGTATTAGCGTTTATCGTTTCTATTGTAGCGATCAAATTTTTCATCGGAATTATCAAAAAATACGGCTTTAAACCTTGGGGATACTATCGCATTATTGCAGGTGTTATCTTATTGATTTACTTCGGATACTTAAAAAACTAACTATGCAATTTTCAGCAGAAGCTTTTCAAGAAGGTCAAGTCTTATTGATTGACAAACCTTTACATTGGTCTTCTTTCCAAGCCGTGAACAAGATTAAATGGCTATTAAAAAAAGAGTATGGGCTTAAAAAAATCAAAGTAGGACACGCGGGAACGCTAGATCCTTTAGCAACGGGATTATTGTTGATTTGCACAGGAAAAGCCACAAAAACAATCACAGATTTACAAGGGCAAGAAAAAGAATATACCGGTACGTTTACTATCGGTGCCACGACCCCTTCCTATGACTTAGAAACGGAGGTTAATGAAACATTTCCGATTGATCATATCACCGAAGAAATGATTGAACAAACACGAATCAGCTTTTTAGGCACCACCGAACAGCGTCCTCCTATTTTCTCCGCTTTGAAAAAAGATGGGAAAAGGTTGTATGAGCACGCGAGAAAAGGAGAGGAAGTGGAAATTAGCACGCGCCCCATTACAATTTCCGCTTTTGAGTTGACGCGTATTGCACTACCCGAAATTGACTTTAGAGTTGCTTGTTCAAAGGGAACTTACATTCGTTCTTTAGCTTTTGATTACGGTCAGAAATTAAAGAGTGGAGGCCATTTAACGGCATTGCGCCGCACAAAAATTGGCGAATACGATGTAGTGAATGCATTGAGTATTGAAGAATTTGAAGAGCAAGTACTAAGCTCTAAACCACAATAAAAAAACAAGAGGCTACTCCTGCGGAGTAGCCTCTCTCATTTGATCGTATTAAAGCAATTATTCATTTAAAATTACCTCCTCAAGCTGAGACAGCTCTTCTGGTGTAAACATACGATACATTATTGTAAAGGTTTTTTGTTTGGGGATTTCTAACGAAAAACCCCCGGCGCCAAAACCATCAGTCACATCTAGTGTAAAATGGGCGTGTTTCCAATACTCGAATAAATCGCGATCGACCCAAAAATCAAAACCACACACTTCTCCTATCTTGACATCTCTGCGTCTTAAGTAATACCCTCCCTTCACAAAACACATGGGTTGTGTCCCTTCACAACAGCCTCCAGCCTGGTAGAACATCAAATCGCCATGTTCGGCTTGTAGTTCTTTAATCAGGGCTTTCGCTTTGTCTGTTACATCAATACGGCTAACTTTCGACATCTTGTACTGTATTTTTTAAAAGAATCCCATTTTATTCTTGTTGTATGAAATCAACATGTTTTTTGTTTGACGATAGTGTCCCAACATCATTTTGTGGTTTTCACGTCCAATCCCCGATTGTTTATATCCGCCAAATGGAGCACCTGCAGGATAATTGTGATAGTTGTTTACCCAAACACGTCCTGCTTTTATCGCTCTTGGAATTTGGTACAATTGATGGGCATCACGCGTCCATACTCCTGCTCCTAAACCATATAGTGTGTCATTCGCGATTTCAATCGCTTCTTTTTCATCTTTGAAGGTGGTCACAGCTAGTACTGGTCCGAAAATTTCCTCTTGGAAAATACGCATCTTGTTGTGTCCTTTAAACAAGGTGGGTTGAATGTAATATCCCGTTTCTAAATCCCCGCCTAAATGATTGACATCTCCTCCAACTAACAACTCTGCACCTTCTTCTATTCCTAGCTTTAGATACGCGCTAATCTTGTCGTATTGAACTTTTGAAGCTTGCGCCCCCATCATCGTTGTTGGGTCTAGCGGATTTCCAACTTTAATCGCTTTTACGCGCTCAATCACCCGTGCGATAAACTTATCATAAATACTCTCCTGAATCAACAAACGAGAAGGACATGTACAAATCTCTCCTTGATTAAAGGCAAATAATACCGCTCCTTCTATGGCCTTGTCTAGGTATTCGTCATCGTGATCCATAATAGATTCGAAGAACACATTGGGAGACTTCCCTCCTAATTCTAAGGTAACTGGAATGATATTTTCTGTGGCATACTGCATCACCAAACGACCTGTTGCTGTTGATCCGGTAAAAGCAGCTTTGCTAATTTTTGGATTTGTCACTAATTTTTGCCCCAATTGCGAACCAAAACCATTGACAATATTGATTACTCCAGCCGGAACTAGGTCTCCGATTAACTCCATCAATACCAGAATAGAAATCGGCGTACTTTCGGCGGGTTTTAAAACAACACAGTTTCCTGCGGCCAATGCCGGAGCCAATTTCCAAACAGCCATTAAAATCGGGAAATTCCAAGGAATAATTTGAGCCACAACACCAAGAGGTTCGTGTACAATCATCGAAACTGTATGCTCATCTAATTCAACTACAGAACCTTCTTCTGCGCGAATCACTCCTGCAAAATAGCGAAAATGATCAATAGCTAGTGGAATATCGGCATTCATTGTTTCGCGAATCGCCTTTCCGTTATCTATCGTTTCTACTTGTGCCAAATAAGCTAAATTCTCTTCCATGCGATCAGCAATGCGAAATAGAATATTACTGCGTTCCGCAGCGGAAGTCTTACTCCAAGTTTCAAATGCTTTATCCGCCGCATCAATTGCAAGAATCAAATCTTCTTCCGTTGAATGTGCTGCTTTAGTAAACGGTTTTCCGTTAATTGGCGTAATCGAGTCTAAATAATTTCCTTGTACAGGATCCACAAACTTGCCATTGATATAGTTTCCGTATTGCTCTTTAAACTTGGGAAATTGAATGTTATTGGACATAAATAATTCGTTTTTTATGGTTAATCCTCCTAATATACAATTAATTACAAATCAAGACAATGCCTATTAATGGATTATATAAAATTTAACACAACAAAAAAAATACCACTTGACACCTAATTTCAAAGGTTTTCCTTCTTTCATTGCGAATCTATAGGGATAGTTTTACTTTTGTTGAAACACGAAAGGCATATGAAAAAAATACTTGCGCTTATTGGTTTACTATGCACAATAAGCTACGCACAACAGACCCCGTTTAAAGAAGGCGATTTGATTTTTCAAGAGCTAAAATGTGGACCTTTGTGTGATGCGATTAACGAGGTAACGTATGGATATGAAGGACTAAACTTCAATCATATGGGAATGGTCATTGAGTATGAAGGTAGTTTGCAAGTTATCGAAGCCACTTGGCCCGCAGTATGCATCACGCCTTTGGATCAATTTCTAAATAAAACGCCAGAACCCATGTATTTAGGGCGCATTATCAAAAAGCACGAGAAATTAATTCCAAAAGCAAAGGAATTCGCCTTAAAACAAGTTGGAGTTCCGTATGACGATAATTACCTATATGCCAATGGCAAATACTATTGTTCTGAACTTATCTACGATGCATTTAAATCGGCCAATAAAAACAAAGAATTCTTTAAGATGTACCCCATGACTTACCGTTCAAAATATACCGGAGAGTTCTTTCCCGTGTGGGTACAATACTTCGAAAAATTAGACCAAGTCATTCCCGAAGGAGCATTAGGATGCAATCCCGCGGGAATTACTTGGTCCAAAAACATCACAATCTCAGGTCCTATCGTCCCTTAGTGCTTGTTTTAATTTTAAATATCAATGGAGGTCATCAGGGCGGCAACTTCTTGTTGTACTTGTTGACCTTTATTTTTTGTGTACCACTTGTTTAACAAGATAATGCCATCTTCGTCAAACTTTCCGTGTTCTGTTTTATAATCGTTGACTAACTGTACTGCATCAGCAGGACGAGGTCCCCAATGTCCAAGAACGGCAAGCGTTTCTTTATCGACAATCAACAACTTTGGAATTGCTCTACCACCATTCGTTAGGTATTGATCCATCAATTCCAAATTTTGGTCGCGAAACACAAGGCGCAATTCTACTTTTCCTGTAAGCTCAGCCATTTTGTTCAACATAGGTACCGATTGAGCTGCATCGCCACACCAACTTTCTGAAATCACCAACCAAATATACTCTTTGCCCAAATTTTCCATGACTAGAGCAACTTCAGGTTCAACACGCAAGGTTTTGTCCAAACGGTGTAAACGCGCTTCGTTTAATTCTGCATAAGGCAAATAGTCAGCAGACAAATTCAACTTATCAGGATTATGCTGCAAAGCGTCTGAAACATAGGCACGAAACGCCGCATAAGAAAAACTATTATTCAAATCTTTTATCTCGACTTTGTTCATTTTTGTTTAATTTTATTAGTTTGAATTCAAAGTTAATCTTTTAAACACGAATCTATCAATACTTTATTTATGAAAACCCCAAAAATAGGTTTGGCTCTATCTGGAGGAGGCTATAAAGGGATAGCGCATGCCGGTGTGCTATCGTTCTTAGTTGAGCAAGACATCAAACCTAAAATCCTTGCTGGAACAAGTGCTGGATCAATTGTATCCTGCTTGTATTCCGTCGGATTAACCCCTCGTGAAATATTGAATTTCTTTAAATCAGTTAATATTTTAAATTGGCATTTTTTCACCTTTAAAAAAGCGGGGTTGATTGATTCCAATGCATTTGAAAAATATCTATTTTCTATTTTTGAAAACAGAACCTTAGACGACCTTCCCATTCCCGTTTTAATTAACTCAACAGATATTGCCAAAGGAGAAGTTCACGTTTTTGCCCCTCACACGCGTGTGATTGATGCGATTTTGGCTTCTAGTGCTTTTCCTGCCATTTTTTCTCCTCATACCATCGATGAACAGCTGTATAGCGATGGCGGTATTCTCAATAATTTTGCAACGGATTTAATTCGAGAGGATTGTGATTTGCTGATTGGGAGTAATGTTTGTCCGATTGAGCAATTGGATAAGAAAAATCTAACTTCGCTGAGATCCGTTGCTATTAGAGCCTATGATTTAATGGCGGCGAATCACAACCGCACGCAATCAGCCTTGTGTGATTGGCTAATCGAATCACATCACATCACGCAATATTCTACTTTTGAACGAAATAAGCAGCGGATGGATGAAATTTTTGACTTGGGATATTTAGCGGCGGCACGATCCTTTAAAAATCATGAGGATAAATTCGCAAAAGCTGTTTTATAGTAGTTTATAATCTTTATATTTGCAAAACTTTAAAAATATCATATCCATGAAATACAAAAGAATTCTGCTAAAACTAAGTGGAGAGGCTTTAATGGGAGAGAATCAATATGGAATTGACCCTAAGAGATTGGCTGAGTACGCAGCTGAAGTAAAAAAAGTACACGATTTAGGTGTTGAAATAGCGATTGTTATTGGTGGTGGAAATATTTTTAGAGGAGTGGCAGGAGCAAGTGTAGGCATGGATCGCGTTCAAGGTGATTATATGGGGATGTTGGCAACCATCATCAACGGAATGGCTTTACAAGGCGCTTTAGAAGATGCAGGTATGCTTACTCGTTTGCAAACAGCCTTAAAAATTGAAGCAGTTGCTGAGCCTTACATCAAAAGAAGAGCTGTTCGTCACTTGGAAAAAGGTAGAATTGTAATTTTTGGTGCTGGAACAGGGAACCCTTATTTCACAACAGATACAGCCGCAGTACTAAGAGGAGTTGAAATCAATGCCGATGTTATTTTAAAAGGAACTCGTGTTGACGGTGTGTACAATGCTGACCCTGAAAAAGATCCGACAGCTGTTAAATTTGAGCAAATCACTTTTAGCGATGTATTGACAAAAGGATTAAATGTGATGGATACTACGGCATTTACATTGAGTAGAGAAAACGAATTGCCAATTGTGGTATTCGACATGAATAAAGAAAATAATTTACTAAAAGTTTGCCAAGGAGATGACTCCGTAGGAACTACTGTTTCCGTAAACATTAATTAATAATCGTTATGACAGAAGAAATAGATTTAATTATTGCGAGTGCAAAAGAGGCAATGGACGGTTCTATTGCTCACTTAGAAAAATCGTTATTAAATATTCGTGCTGGAAAAGCATCACCTCAAATGTTAGGTGGCGTTTTTGTAGACTACTACGGTTCTCAAACGCCTTTATCACAAGTAGCTAGTGTAAACGTTCCTGATGCGCGTACGTTAACAGTAACACCGTGGGAAAAAAGCATGTTACAACCTATCGAAAAAGCGATTATGATCGCTAATTTAGGGTTGAATCCAATGAACAATGGAGACAACATCATCATCAACATCCCAGCTTTAACTGAAGAAAGACGTAAAGATTTGGTAAAACAAGCAAAATCAGAAGCAGAAGAGGCAAAAATTGGTATCCGCAATGCGCGTAAAGACGCAAATAACGATATCAAAAAAGAAGAGAAAAACGGAGTATCTGAAGATGTTTGTAAAGATGCCGAAGAGCAAGTACAAAAAATCACAGACGCTTACGTAAAGAAAATTGAAGATATTTTAGTGAAAAAAGAAGAAGAAATTCTTAAAGTATAAGGAAAGCCCGCTCAATGCGGGCTTTTTTATTGACCTCCTTTTACTTGGTTCGCCTCGCGATAAATAAAGCAACACCTTTCCTTTGTTTAAAAGGTACATTTCAATCTTACTATTTGATTAATAAGCGTGTTGTTTGCACCAATATCTATAGTTTTTTTAGTACATTTGTTCGTATTTCAATTCAATGATTTGATCTACCAGGTAACAAAAATATAATCAAAAATGAAACACACCAAAATTATCGATCTACTTACTGGAAAGGCACTCTTGCATGAAGTAAAAGCAAAAGGCTGGGTAAAGACATTTAGAAACAACCAATTTATTGCTTTAAATGATGGATCGACAATCAATAACATACAATGTGTTGTTGACTTAGATAAGTTTCCTGCTGAATTACTTAAAAAAATTCACACAGGAGCAGCTATTTCTGTAAGAGGTACCTTAACTGAAAGTAGAGGAGCTGGACAAAATGTAGAAATCCAAGTTGAAAACTTAAAAGTTTATGGTGAATCCAATCCAGAAGAGTATCCAATTCAACCGAAAAAACACTCTTTAGAGTTTTTACGCGAGAATGCACACTTGCGAATTAGAACAAACATTTTTGGTGCAATTATGCGTGTGAGAAGTACGCTTTCTTTTGCGGTACACAAATATTTCCAAGAAAACGGTTTCTTCTACTTTAACGCGCCTATTATTACAGGTTCAGATGCCGAAGGAGCTGGAGAAATGTTTAAAGTAACTAATTTCAATTTAAATAAACTGCCGAAAAACGAAGAAGGTACTGTTGATTTCACTGAAGATTTCTTTGGTAAAGCGACCAACTTAACTGTTTCTGGACAATTGGAAGCAGAAACTTATGCTATGGCATTGGGTTCTGTTTATACCTTTGGCCCAACATTTCGTGCAGAAAACTCAAACACATCGCGTCACTTAGCTGAATTTTGGATGATCGAACCAGAAGTTGCGTTCAACAAATTAGCAGACAACATGGATTTAGCAGAAGATTTCATTAAATACGTTATCAATTACACGCTAGAGAAATGTCAAGATGATTTACTTTTCTTAGAACAGCGTTTACAAGAAGAAGAAAAAAACAAACCACAAGCGGAACGCAGTGAGTTATCCTTACTGGACAAATTGCGTTTTGTTACGGAAAACAATTTTAAACGCGTAAGCTATACAGAAGCAGTTGATATTTTAAAAGCTTCTAAACCAAATAAAAATAAGAAATTCAACTATATCATCGAAGAATGGGGTGCTGATTTACAAAGTGAGCACGAGCGTTATTTAGTAGAGAAACACTTTAAATGTCCGGTAATCTTATTTGATTATCCTGCAGATATTAAGGCCTTCTACATGCGTATGAATGAAGATGGAAAAACAGTTCGCGCAATGGACATCTTATTCCCTGGAATTGGAGAAATTGTAGGAGGATCTGAACGAGAAGAACGCTATGACGTTTTATTAGATAAAATCGAGAAGATGGGCATCGACAAAGAAGAACTTTGGTGGTACCTAGATACGCGTAAATTTGGTACAGCTCCACACAGTGGATTTGGTCTAGGATTTGAGCGTTTAGTTCTATTCGTTACAGGGATGACAAACATCAGAGATGTAATCCCATTTCCTAGAACTCCGCAAAATGCGTCATTCTAATTTTTAAGAAAAAGAAACCCTTCAAATGTTTACTTTTATCGTATTTTTTCTGTAATTTGGGATGAATACCGATTAAAAGTAAACATTTTTATTTCGTCAATTTTATTTAGCATGCTAAAACAAAGTTTACAACTTAAATTATCGCAGAAATTATCTCCTCAACAAATCCAGTTGATGAAGCTAATTCAATTGCCTACTTTAGCCTTTGAACAAAGGTTGAAAGAAGAGCTAATTGAAAATCCTGCCCTGGAAACAGGAAAGGAAGAAACTGGAGATGACTTTGATAATCTAGATAATGATTTTGAAGACTTTGACAGCGAACACATTGACACCGAAGACATCAATATTGATGACTACCTCAGCGATGATGAGATTCCAGATTACAAGTTGCAAGCCAACAACTACAGCTCAGAAGACGATGACTATGAGGCCCCTATTATTGCGACAGAATCTTTTCATCAAAATTTAATCAATCAGTTAAATACTTTCATCCTTTCAGAAGACGATCGCGCTATTGCTGAGTTCTTAGTGGGAAGTATGGATGAAATGGGATATATCCGTCGAGATATACAAGATATTGTAGATGATTTGGCCTTCACACAAGGCATTTATACAGACACAAAGACTGTTGAAAACATCTTGAATATTGTACATGAACTTGAACCTATCGGTGTAGGAGCACGTGATTTACAGGAGTGTTTACTATTACAATTAAAACACAAAACACCCACCGATGCCATTACTGTAGCCAAAGATATCATTGAAAATCAATTCGATGCCTTTACAAAAAAGCATTACGACAAACTTCTTTCGCGCTATAATATTACCAAAGATCAATTGCGAAAAGCCATTGACGAAATTGAACGACTCAATCCAAAACCTGGGGGAGCCTACACAGGATCGAATCGTTTTATTGAGCAAGTTATCCCAGATTTTACCATCAAAATTGTCGATGGAGAAATTGAATTGACCCTGAATAATAGAAATGCACCTGAATTACATATTTCTCGTGATTACCAAGAAATGTTACAAACCTACAAAGATTCTTCACAGGCGAGTGCTTCTCAAAAAGATGCCGTTCAATTCATCAAACAAAAACTTGATGGAGCTAAGTGGTTCATTGATGCAATCAAACAACGTCATGAGACTCTTTATGTAACCATGAGTGCTATTATACATTATCAACAACAGTATTTTTTAACTGGAGATGAAACCAAGTTAAAACCAATGATTCTAAAAGATATTGCAGATTTAGTTGGCTTGGATATCTCTACCATTTCACGTGTAGCTAATAGCAAATATGTAGAAACTCCTTATGGTACGAAATTAATCAAACACTTCTTTTCAGAAGCCATGATGAATGATCAAGGAGAAGAGGTTTCTACCATCGAAATTAAGAAAATATTGGAAACGATTATTTCAGAGGAAGATACTAGAAAACCTTATCCCGATGAAAAGATAGCCGAATTACTAAAAGAAAAAGGATATCCCATTGCCCGAAGAACGGTTGCTAAATACAGAGAACAACTGGATATTCCAGTAGCGCGAATGCGCAAGAGAATTTAAATCATCTGCATACAAAATCCTTTGCTTACATTAAGGTAGGTCATTATGAAAAAATCAGCCCAAATTATTTCCTATCTTTTTCATCCGATTCTAGTACCTTTACAAACGGTTGGGTTGTATTTCCTAATGCAATACAACTACTTTACACCACTGGAGCTATCAATCATTCTCAGTCAAGTGGCTATTGTTACCTTTTTTATTCCCATTTCCATCTACTATTTAATGCGTTCCTTGCGCATTCTACAATCGAGTGTGATGGTCCATGAAACAAAAGAACGCATCTTTCCTTTTGCCATTAATATTATACTGCTTTATACGCTAAAATCCTTGGTTTTGTACAACAACAGTGCGTATGAGTTGAAAATTTACTTTTGGGGACTTATTGGCACTTATTCTCTTTTATTGATTGGAGCCTTAATTAAGCAGAAGTTTAGCGTACACACCGCTTTATTAACCGCTGGATTGATTTTCTTTACTCTATTGCTCTTTCATCAAGGAATTCCATCTTTGATTCTGCTCATTGCCTGTATTTTAATTACAGGGATAACTGCTAGTGCTCGCTTGTATTTACGCGCGCATACGTCGTATGAAGTTCTTGTTGGAGGATTGATTGGAATAATTCCTCAGATTTTATGTTGGATACTTTTAACCCAATAAAAAAAGAGCTAAAAGCTCTTATAAAATATAAAAAATAACACCTACCTTAAACAGGCGAAGCCCTTCGGTATCCCCTTTAATCGGAGTATCTTTATAGATTGTATTTAAACCGTAATAGGCGTAAAAATTCCACGTATTAAATCCTGCCCCTACATACATACCCAACAGCCATTTGTTGATATTTTCATCTCCACGTATCGTTGTTGAATAAGTATCTGTTGCCGTTTTTAGTCGATTACCTAATACGTAACTCGCTTTGAATCCTACATAGGTGCGCCAAAATTTATGACTCTCTGGCGTAGAGCTTCTCCATCTCAATTCGATGGGTAAATCTAACATATGCAGCGAAAGGCTATTGCTCTTATAACTTTCCAACGTGGTATAACTCCCATCTTCTGCCAACCCAAAGTTATTGCGCAAATTTTGATACGAAAATCCAACACCTGGAGCAATCGCTAGTGTACGACTTTTATTAATTGGAAAATCGCGCAAAAACCCTATGTCAACCCCCAAAGAAACTGAGTTTCCTGTAAACCCAGCGGGTTTTCCCTGCATCAACGTATGAGATAATCCAAAGTAAAATTGATCCTCTCTATACTTGTAATCGAGCGCTACACTATCCTTTTTACTAGATAATTCATCCACTCCCTCAATTTCTTGTCCAAAAGAAAAAGAGGAGATCAAACAACACAGCACTAGCAAAAAGACGTTCTTCATAACACGAAGGTATAAAATTAAAATAAATAGACTAGCCCTACCCCTAGTGTTTGTTTAAACTGAACTTTAGGTCCTTCTATTATTTGTACTCCTCCGCGCTCTACCTTATTTTTAACGTCGTCATCGTAAATCAGGTTAATCCCCACATTGGCACGTACAAAATCATTGACTTTCATGTCGAGTTTTAAGTCCCACATCACATCAATATTACCAAATTGATTGATATAATCGCTATACAGCGTCAATTTAGTATCAATAAATATATTCGTAAACACTTCTTTTCTCCATTCCGTACTCAACAACAGACCGATTTCTGATTTTGAACGTTTTCCGTGTTTGAGTATATTTCCTTCATCGTCTTTAACCGCTGAATCAACACCAAAAGCACCTTGATCAGCTAATCGTTGATCATTAACAAAGGTTCCTTTATAAGTTAAAGGTGAAATATAATACTTAATTCCCGTTTTTGAATCCATATATTCTCCTCCGACCCCGACAAATAGATAAGCAGGCGCTAACCATCTTGATACAGGATCATCTGTATTCGGGTAATTGAATCCATCGGTAAACTGCGTTTTAAAATTCAGTTTCGATACATAGTACCAATCCGATGCAGCCGACGATTTGTATCCAAAAGTAGAATTGAGCTCTAAAACGTCATCGGTTTTGCGCAACTCGCGATCAGACTGTTTATTTACCCCATAGCGCACATTTAAGGTATTATCCCATATTAAACGCCCTTTGATATACTTTCTGCTAAAATCTCCTTTTAGCAGGCCTGAAATAGAGTTATCTCCACCTGCACTCCAATTGACAAAAGCAATTTGATTAAAATCCAACCCTACTCGATTCTTCTTTTCCCAATACCCAATAATTTCATTATTCACTGGAATAGCAGACAATTGAATCTGCGGATTAAATTTAGTCTTTATTTGAGTGTATTTGGGTTTGCTACGCTCCACAAAAACCTCTGGTTTAAAAAAGGCTAAATCCTCTCTAGTCCCAATATTCATATAGCTCATCAGCAAATCTTCTTCTGCGTAATTCTTACGTGGCAAAAAATTCATTAAGGGATTGAAGGGATTCTCTTGTACTTTTACTGTATCTTGAGCCACTTGTGCTTGAGGTTGAGTAGGCATAGCAACGGGTTGTCCTTCTTGAGCCAACGCACCCATGCTAGATATACTTACTACAGAAGAAAAAAAAGCAATCTTTCCTAACTTATTCAAAACTTTCACGAATTAATTTAACAATTGAATCTAAATCTATTCCACACATTTGTTGTTGTTCTCTTACGGTTGCATGTTCGATGAATTCATCTGGAACCCCCAAATTTTCAACCGGAATTCCGGGATAATGTTGTGCTACAAATTGTGCAATCGCACTTCCAAACCCTCCTTTTATCACTCCATCTTCGATGGTAACAAGGCGTTGATGTGTTTGACAAATGCGGTGTAATTCTTCCTCATTTAATGGTTTTACAAACAAGAAGTGATAATGCGACCAAGCATCCGTCTCACATTTGGCAAAGGCCTCTATCACATTATTGCCAATAACTCCCGTAGAAATTAACGCAAATTTATTGCCTTTTCTTAATTTTCTAGTTATTGATACGTTAACTTTTTCAAATTCTTCTCGCCAATTGGATACTTTTACTCCTTTTCCTCTAGGATAGCGAATGACCCAAGGGGTATCAATCCCCAGTTGGGCAGTATAGAGTAAATTGCGCAGCTCTACTTCGTCTAAAGGAGCGGCAATAATCATATTGGGAATACAATTTAAATAAGCCAAATCAAAAACACCTTGATGCGTAGCGCCATCCTCTCCTACTAATCCGGCTCGATCTAAACAAAAAACAACAGGCAGTTTTTGCAAAGCCACATCGTGAATCAACTGATCATAGGCGCGTTGTAAAAAGGTAGAATAGATCGCACAATAGGGTATTAACCCTTGTGTTGCCATACCTGCCGCTAAAGTAACCGCATGCTGTTCTGCAATTCCAACATCTAAAGCTCGTTCAGGGAAAGCCTCCATCATATACTTCATTGAACTGCCCGTAGGCATTGCTGGGGTAATCCCAACAATCAAGGGATTTTGTTGCGCCAACTCTACTAAGGTATGACCAAAAACATCCTGAAATTTAGCTGGATATTCTTTTTCTTCTTTGACGATTAGCTCCCCTGTAGCACTGTCAAACTTTCCTGGTGCATGGTATTTTACCTGATCTTCTTCTGCTTGTTTCAGTCCTTTTCCCTTGGTTGTAATTACATGCAAGAACTTAGGGCCTTTCTGTTTTTTTAACTTGGTTAATTCCTTGATTAACTGCTTTAAATCATGACCATCTACAGGGCCCCGATAATCAAAATGCAAGGACTTAATCATATTATTTCGCTTGTGGTTTTTCCCTTCCTTGACTGCCGTTAAGTAGTCTTTCAGTGCGCCCACGCTGGGATCAATCCCAATAGCGTTGTCGTTTAAAATTACCAACATGTTGGCATCACTAACCCCTGCGTGGTTTAATCCTTCAAAAGCCATCCCAGCGGCAATAGAAGCATCGCCAATCACAGCGATATGTTGCTTGTCGTATTCTCCTTTAAGTTTGGAGGCAATTGCCATTCCCAAAACAGCGGAAATTGAGGTTGATGAATGGCCAACACCAAAAGCATCGTATTCACTTTCAAAGCGATTGGGAAAGCCGCTGATTCCACCTTTTTGTCGATTCGTGTGAAAAACAGCTTGTCGTCCCGTGAGTAGTTTATGTCCATAGGCTTGATGTCCTACATCCCAAACCAATAAATCATTCGGTGTATCAAAAACATAATGCAGGGCTATTGTCAATTCAACAACACCCAAGCTTGCCCCCAAATGTCCTTCTTTGGTGGCTACAATATCAATGATAAATCGTCGAACTTCAGCTGCTAAGTCTTCCAACTGCGCCAAGCTCATTTGTCTGATGTCCGAAGGATCTTTGATTTGCTCTAATAACATACAACTATTTCTTCTCTTTTATTGAAAGAACAAAATTACAACTTTGTTTTTGGTTTTTTGACTTTTGTGAAATTGCTTTTTTGTTTGTCGTTTTTTGTGAGGTGAAGAAATGCTCGATGAAAAATAATATCTCCTTTTTCTTGAAAATTTACCCTTTTCCTCTCTCCTCTATCCTCTCTCCAATATCCTTCCCCAGAACTAGTGATTTTTTTAACAGAATCAAACAGAGAAAACCTTTTTCACTTAACTTTGCGTTAAACAAAAAAGATCATGGATATTTTTACTGATGACTATTTTATGCGCATTGCCTTGAGTGAAGCTCAATTTGCCTTTGAAAAAGGAGAAATTCCCGTTGGTGCCATTGTTGTTTCTGACAATAAGATTATCGCTAAATGCCATAATCTAACCGAATTACTTCACGATGTTACAGCCCATGCGGAACTACAAGCTGTTTCATCTGCTGCAAATTATTTAGATGCTAAATATCTGAAATCATGCACTTTATTCGTAACTTTAGAACCCTGTCAGATGTGTGCAGGCGCACTCTATTGGAGTCAGATTTCACGCGTAGTATGGGGGGCAAGCGATGAAAAAAGAGGTTTTCAGACTATGGGTGGGCAACTTCATCCAAAAACTGCTGTAACTTCTGGTGTTCTAGCGGAGGAATGTGCAACACTCATGCGTTCATTTTTTGAAAAAAGAAGATAAAACTATAAAAAAGCTATGAAGAACAAAATTGTACTAACTGTAGTGTGTCTGCTCTTAGCCTTCCTACAGGCTTGTAAAAAAGACGCTACTCAGGACTTTCCTCTATCGGATCCCAAAGATTTTAGCGAATATATCACTGCGTTTACCACGGGGATGATTTCCTCTAAAACGCCAATTGATATCGCCTTAACTAAAAATTGGGGAGAATGGAAAGATCAACAAGAAGTAGATGCTAAATTCTTTACCATTTCACCTGCTGTAAAAGGTAAATTACATTATTTAGCCAATCAAACTTTGCGTTTTGAACCTGCAGAACGCCTAAAACAGGATCAGAAGTACTACATCACGTTTCACTTGGGAAAACTGACAACGGTAGAACCCGATCAACAGGCATTTTCATTTCTAGTTCACACCGTACCTCAGCAATTTACCGCTGAATTTACCGATTTACAATCGACGGATAAGGATACTTACATCCTCAATGGAGTCCTTAAATCAAGTGATTGGATTAGTACAGCAAACATCAAAAAAATAGCAATAGCGCAACAAGGAAAACAGTCTCTAGAACTTTCTTTCCAAACCAATGACGCTCAAGAAGCAAAGGAATTTCCCTTTAGCATTCGCGGCATTAAGCGCCAAAAAGAAAGCAGTGAGTTGACCTTAACCTTAGATGCGAAAGCCGTCCAATTGGAACAAAAAACAACGTTAAACTTTGATGTCCCAGCGAAAGATGTATTCCAAGTTCATCAAGTGCTCACTACAATTGGCGATAATCACGCTTTTGCGATTAACTTTTCCAACCCCATCAAGAAGAACCAAAACTTAGAGGGATTAATCCGTTTACAAGGTTTAGAGTTACCGCTCACTTTCTTGGTTGAAGGGAATCTCATCAAAGTATATAGCGAAAAAGCTTTGCCTGAAGAAGTAACCTTAAATGTTCAAGAGGGTATCAGTGACAGTTACGGCACTAAATTAAGCAATATTTATACTGAAACCATCACGTTTGCCATTCCGAAGCCAGAGGTACAATTGTTGCAAAATGGTACAATACTTCCTTCATCTGAAAATTTAAAGATTAATTTTAAAGCTACTTCTTTAAAAGCCGTAGATGTCAAAGTATATAAAGTATTCCAAAACAATATTTTACAATTCTTACAATCCAACAATTTAGACGGTTCATATTCCCTCTATACCGTTGCAGCACCTATTGCTAAAACAACGATTGAATTGACCAATCCCGATCCAAAAGCATTAATGCGTTGGAACGCTTATGCCTTGGATCTATCTACATTAATCAAACCAGATCCAGGAGCCATTTACCACGTAAAATTCTCTTTTAAGAAAGCGTATGCAATCAACTGTTCAACAGAGGAGACTGAAGAAATTGAAGTAGAAGAAGAAGAATTATCTCCTGAGGATGATGAATACGAATATTACTATCGCTATTACCCATGGGAAGAAAAAGAAGACCCTTGTTCAGATGCTTATTACTATTACATGCAAATGCCTTCAACGAATGTATTGGCGAGTGATTTAGCACTCATTGTAAAAGGAGGAAGTGACAATGTTTATACTGCTGTTGTAACGAATATTCTAACGACTGCACCTGTGAATGGAGCTACGGTAGAATTCTACAGCTATCAACAACAACTATTGGCTTCTGCCAAAACAGATAATGACGGAATTGCCAAAGTAAACTTAGGCAAAAACAAAGCGTATTTTGCCCTTGCTAAACAAGACAACAATACAACGTATATTAAAATTGACCAAGCGAATGCCTTATCAGTGAGCAACTACGATGTAGATGGCACAACACTACAAAAAGGGATGAATGGTTATATGTATACTGAACGCGGGGTTTGGCGTCCGGGAGATGACATCCACATTGGTTTCATCTTGGACGACATGGCCAATCCCTTACCTGAAAATCACCCAATTAAATTGACGCTATCGGATCCATTTGGAAAAGTAACGGAACAAATGGTGCAGAAGAAGAATGCAGCCAATCACTATGCATTCAGAATCAAAACGGATACCGAAGCACCAACAGGAAATTGGGAAGCGGTTATTCAAGTCGGTGGAGCTAAATTTTACAAACGCATCAAAGTAGAGACTATTAAGCCCAATCGTCTTAAAATAAAAAATAATGCAGAAGGAAAAGTCATCACTTCAGATTACTACAACAAACAAGTAGATTACAACGTAGAATGGCTGCAAGGAAGCACAGCTAAAAATTTAAGAGCGGAAGTACAAATCAAACTTCTTCCAGAACAAACCACGTTTAAAACCTATCCAAACTATCGTTTCAACAATAGTTTATCTTCTTATGCAACAGAAGATATCAATGTTTATTCGGGAAGAACAAGTGAAAGCGGAAGTTTTTCATTTGCTTTAAATTTAAAAAACACGGTTGAGAACTCAGCCATGCTAAAAGCGATACTAACGACAAAAGTATATGAAAACGGCGGAGATGTTTCTACGGATGTCTCTACATTGACCTATTCTCCCTATGCAAGTTACGTTGGAATAAAAGCGCCTGAGGCGAATAAATACGGCTATTACGAAACAGACAAACCATTGGTTTTCTCCATTGTTTCGGTGGATAGTGATGGAAAAGCCGTAGGCCAAAATGTACGCGTGGATGTCTACCGAAAAAAAGGATACTGGTGGTGGAGTTCGAATGAATCAGGAGTTTCGAACTACAATGCGTCAGATTATTACAGCTTATACCGTTCAGATGAAATTAACACATCATCAAAAGGGGGTACGAAATACGAGTTAAAAATCCCCGAACAAGATTGGGGTAATTATGAAGTCGTATTGACCAATTTAAACAGTGGACATATTGCCTCTCACCAAGTGTATGTAGATTGGCCTTATTGGTCCGCGAAAACCAAGCACAAAGAAGGGAAAGACGCCATCGCCTTATCTATTGCAACGGACAAAAAAGAATATACCGTTGATGAAAAAATAAAACTATCGTTTCCTTCAAGTGAAGGAGGTAGAGCCTTAGTTTCAGTAGAGAGCGGTAGTAGTGTTTTATCTACGCATTGGGTACAGACCAAACAAGGAGAAACGACCTTTGAATTGCCTGCAACAGCGGCCATGGCTCCAAATGCGTATATCAACATTACCCTTATCCAGCCTCATGCTTATACGATCAACAATGCTCCTATTCGCTTATATGGTATTGCACCAATTAGTGTGTACAACAAAAAAACGAAGTTGGAGCCTGAAATTATCATGCCGGATAAATTGCGTCCAGAAGACAAATTCACCCTCAAAGTGAAAGAAAAAAATGGACACAAAATGACCTATACCGTAGCGATTGTTGAAGATGGTCTGTTAGATTTAACGCGTTTCAAAACGCCAACACCTTGGCAAAATTTCTATAGCAAATCGGCTTTAGGAGTTCGTACATGGGACGTTTTTGATTATATTATCGGTGCTTATGGCGGAACCATCAACCAAGTATTTAGCATTGGTGGAGATGAAGATTTAGGTGCAGGTCAAGTGAAAAAAGCAAATCGCTTTAAACCTGTTGTTATTTTCTCTGGCCCTCATACCTTAGAAAAAGGAAAAACCGCCTCACATGAAATCAAATTACCAAAATACATCGGTTCGGTTCGAACCATGATTGTGGCTTCAAATACAGAAAATAGAGCGTATGGAAACACAGACAAAACGGTAAAAGTGAATAATCCGTTGATGATTTTAGGATCCTTACCAAGGAGAGCCGTTCCTGGAGAGAAAATCACCCTACCTGTAACCGTATTTGCAATGGAAAATCACGTTAAAAACGTACAGATTTCCGTTAAAACAGATGATAAATTCAAAATCAGTGGAGCATCAAATCAGCAACTAACCTTTAGTGAACCTGATGAGAAAATCGCTTATTTCGAATTAGAAGTAGCAAACAAAACAGGTATTTCCAAAATTGAAATTGAAGCAACTTCAGGTAAAGAAAAAGCGACGTATAGCATCGAGTTGGATGTACTCAATCCAAATCCTGTAACCACGCGTACGCAAATCGTGAGCATTGATCCACAAAGTGAAGAAAACTTAGATTGGAATCCCTTTGGAATTGGAGGAAGCAACAAAGCGACTTTAGAGCTTTCTACTTTCCCGAATATCAATTTGACTTCGCGTTTGAACTACTTGATTACCTTCCCTCATGGATGTACAGAACAAATCACTTCAGGTGTTTTTCCACAGTTGTATTTAGCAGATTTAATCACCTTAGATGACAGCAAAAAACAAAGCATTCAACGCAATGTAAATGAAGGAATTCAGCGTTTGGCTCAACGTCAATTCTCCGATGGTGGATTTGCATATTGGCCCGGCAATAGTTATGCGGATGATTGGGCGACTTCTTATGTAGGTCACTTCTATCTTGAAGCAGAGAAAAAGGGATATGCCCTACCTGTGAATAGCAAATCCAATTGGATTTCCTACCAACAAAAAATGGCTAGACAATGGAAGTCAAATACGCGTTACAATACCGATTTCGCACAAGCGTATCGTTTATACACCCTAGCATTAGCTGGTCAACCCGATATCGCTTCTATGAACCGATTGAGAGAAACGCAGGGCATCTCAACCAATACTAAATTCCGTTTGGCAGCGGCATATGCTTTAGCGGGACAAAAAGAAGCGGCTCAGAAATTAATCGCCAATCTATCATTGGATGAGATTGCGGGCTATTCATACTATGGTTCTTACGAAAGAAACTTAGCCATGGTTTTAGAAACGATGATTCACAGCAAGGGCAATAAGATTAAAACACATGAGTATGCCATTGAACTGGCAAATAAACTAGGTTCATCTCAATGGATGAGTACTCAAACAACTGCTTACGCCTTAAATGCAATTGCAAGCTATGTCAATATACACAAACCAAGTGATGGAATTAATACACTATACACGTATAATGGACAAGCTGCTACGGTAAACACAACCAAAGCGATGGTTCACGCAGAATTGAAAAACATCAAATCAAGCAATACCTTGGCCGTACAAAACAAGAGCAATGCTGTAGTATATGCGCGTTTAACTTCAAGTGGTATTTTACCTGTTGGACAAGAACAAGCGGATCAAAGTAACTTGGCGATTAAGACAACGTATCGCGCTACCAATGGCTTGGCGATTAACCCGACAAGCATTCAACAAGGAACGGAGTTCATCTGTGATATAACCATTTCCAATACGAGCAACCGCAGTATTGAAAACGTCGCTTTAACGCATATTGTGCCCTCGGGATGGGAGATTGTCAATTTGCGTTATACAGATGCAGGTGGAACAGAAAATCAGGTGGATTATACCGATATCCGCGATGATCGTTCACTCTTCTACTTTACCTTAAATGCCAATAGCACAAAAACGCTGAAAGTAACCTTGAATGCGTCGTATTTAGGAAATTACTACCTACCAGGAGTACAAGCCAATGCGATGTATGACAATGCCTACCGTTGTCGAACAATCGGACAATGGGTAGAAGTAATTAAATAGTGAAACATAAATCAATATAAATACAGGGATTTTTATCCCTGTATTGCTTTATATGAAATTCAAACCCAATTTAAAATGGAAGTCCTGGAGCACTAAGAAAAAGGTGCTTGCTATTCTCGTAGGTATCGCTTTGATTGCCTACTATTTTTGTTTGCCTCCAACTTTGTTTGAAGCTCCTTATTCTACTGTTATTGAAAGCAAGGACCATCAACTTTTAGCCGCTCAAATTGCCTCGGATGGACAATGGAGATTTCCTGAAACAAATAAAGTGCCCGATAAATTTAAAACGTGCATCACCCTGTATGAAGATGAATACTTTACCTATCATTGGGGATTCAATCCCGTTTCTATGGTTAAGGCGTTTGTTTCGAATCTATCAGCGAATAAAGTAAAACGCGGAGGTAGTACCTTAACGCAACAAACCATACGCCTAGCAAGAGATGGTAAAAGGCGAACTTATTTTGAAAAAATAATCGAGCTGATTCAAGCGACTCGTTTAGAATTTAAGTATAGCAAGCAATCTATTTTGAAACTCTATGCCTCACATGCTCCTTTTGGAGGAAATGTCGTAGGATTAGACGTGGCTGCTTGGCGGTACTTTGGAACCGCCCCTGAGCAACTTTCTTGGGCAGAAAGTGCAACATTAGCTGTACTGCCCAATGCGCCTAGATTGATCTATCCTGGCAAAAACCAAGAAATTCTCTTAAGCAAGCGCAATGCCTTACTTAAAAAGCTCTTAGAAGCGAACAAAATCGATCAGAACACGTACGATTTAGCCCTTACCGAACCACTCCCTCAAAAGCCACATGAGTTGCCCCAACTAGCCCCTCATCTCTTGCAATATATTGCTAAAACCAATAAAGAAGAGCGTTTGGTCACTACAATTGATCACCAAGTACAACAACGCGCAAACGATATTATTTTCAATTATTACTTGCATTATAAACAAGCCGAAGTATACAATATTGCAGCACTTATTGTCGATGTAGAAAATAGAGATATTATCGCCTATATTGGCAACGCACCAACCACCACTGCGCATCAAAAAGATGTTGATATCATCCAAGCCAACAGAAGTACTGGAAGTATTTTAAAGCCCTTTCTCTATGCTGCAATGCTAGATGATGCATCGCTCTTACCCCACCAATTGGTTGCGGATATACCTGTGGTAATTTCAGGTTACAAACCCACTAACTTTTCCAATAGTTACGAGGGAGCCACGACGGCGAATGATGCGCTATCGCGTTCGCTGAACATTCCCTTTGTATTGATGTTACAACAGTATGGTGTTTATCGTTTTTATGACAACCTACAGCAGTTGCAATTATCATCGATCAACAAATACCCCGATCACTATGGTTTATCCTTAATCTTAGGAGGTGCTGAAAGTAGCTTATGGCAGTTAACTAGAGCATATGCTGGGATGGTGGGTACAGTCAACTATTACAACCAAGAGCAATCCTATCGCACTAAAGAGATTCAAGAATTAAATTGGAAGGCAGATTATGTACAATCCTATGGAGAGACTTCCAAAGAAAAGACGATTTGGGGCGCAGGAGCGATTTACAACACCTTTGAGGCCTTAACAAAAGTAAATAGACCCGAAGGTGATGAAGCTTGGCAATATTACGACTCAGCCCTTAAAATTGCATGGAAGACAGGAACGAGTTTTGGAGGGCGAGATGCTTGGGCCATTGGTGTGAACAAAAAATACGTTGTCAGCGTATGGGTAGGCAATGCCACTGGAGAAGGACGTCCTTCGATTAGCGGAGTGCGCATGGCAGGTCCGATTCTCTTTGATTTATTCAAACTACTACCCAAGCAGAAGGATATAGCAGCACCGTTGAATGACTTAGAAGAAGTAGCTATTTGTCCTAATTCAGGTTATATCGCAGGTCCTCATTGTCCTCAAACGAAAACCGATTTGATCCCCTTTCGCGCAAAGAAAACCGCGCTTTGCCCGTATCACAAACTCATTCATTTGGATGCTAGTAAGCAATATCAGGTAAACAGCCAATGCGAAGCCATTGATCAAATTAAACCAACACCTTGGTTCATTTTACCCCCAACGATGGCTTATTTTTACAGAAAATCACATAGTGATTACCAAGATTTACCTCCCTTTAGGGTAGACTGTTATGTGCAAGATCCACTCAAAAAAATAGAGTTCATTTACCCAAAACACGGAGAACATATTTACTTGACCAAAAACTTTTATTCCGAATTGCAGCCTTTTGTAGCCAAGGCGAGTGCTAGTAGCGCTAACAAAACGCTGTTTTGGTACTTAAACGAACAGTATTTAGGTTCAACCCGACAATTTCACGAATTGGCTATACACGGAAAAATGGGACTTAACTACCTCTCGATTACAGACGAAGAAGGTCATACACAAACCATAGCATTCTACCTTGAAAAACAGGAATAACAAAAAACCCAAAACGGTATCCGTTTTGGGTTTTTTGTTATTCTGATATTTCCTTTCCTTTATCATCAAAGAAATGGTATTCTAAATACGTGTAAGCGTCACGCGGTACAATTTTGATCCATTTCCTGAACTCCATCCACCACTTCATTCTCAAGGAAGGCAATCCTTTCGTTAGATAGGCGGCCACAAAAGGGTGTGTATTCAAGATTATTTTACAAGATGGATCTCTTGCAATAATATTTTCGATTCGAGCTCTAATCTTGTCGATAACTAAGATTGGGGCTTCGATCTCACCGTGTTCATTTGGATCCTCTTCTCTAGTTTCGATTGACACTTCTGGTCGAACGCGTTGTCTAGTGATTTGGATCAATCCAAATTTACTTGGTGGTAAAATTTTGTGTTTGGCTTTATCATCGCTCATCTCCTCCTTCAAGAAATCGTATAGTGTTTTTCTATTCTCTGGGTTCCCCATATCAATAAAATCGACCACTATAATTCCCCCCATATCTCTCAATCTCAATTGACGCGCTATTTCTGCAGCGGCAATTAAATTGACTTCAAGGGCTGTATCTTCTTGTGACTGAGCTTTGTTTGAACGATTTCCACTATTCACATCAATGACATGTAACGCCTCCGTATGTTCTATAATCAAATAAGCACCTTTGCTCATAGAAACCGTTTTACCAAAAGAGGTTTTAATTTGGCGTTCAATACTGTATTTCTCAAAAATGGGAACTTCTCTCGATTGGTAATGCTTCACAATCGACACCTTTGCAGGAGCAATCTCTTGCAAATAGTCCTTGGTTTGATAGTACAAATCCTCATCATCTGTAATAATACCCGTAAAAGTATCATTAAAAACATCGCGTAATATTGAGGAAGCTTTATTTACTTCACCCAACACTTTCGAAGGATGATGTGCGGTTGTTAACTTTTTGCACATGCTGTTCCACTTCGACATCAAGTTGCGCAGATCTTTATCAATCTCGCTTACCTTCATATCTTCGGCAACTGTACGCACGATTACACCAAAACCTTTGGGTTTGATGGACTGTACTAATTTCTTTAATCGTTCCTTTTCTTCTTTCGATTCGATTTTTTGCGAAATCGAGATTCGATTTGAAAAAGGCACAAGTACTACATATCTACCTGCGATTGACAATTCAGAACTAATGCGTGGTCCTTTTGTTGAAATAGGTTCTTTGACAATTTGAACAAGCAAAGATTGATTAGCACTCAACACATCCGTAATGGCACCATCTTTATCTATTTCATCTTCAAAAACAAAGTTTTCTAAGGCGAAATCTTTTAATTTACCTCCACTTACAAGTTTAGTGAACTTGAGTAGCGTTTTTAAGTTCGGTCCCAGGTCGTGATAATGCAAAAAAGCATCTTTTTCAAAACCTACGTGCACGAACGCAGCATTTAATCCGGGAACGGGTTTTCTAATTTTAGCGATAAAAATATCCCCCACTTGAAAACCATTACCTTCATCAGCTTCACGCTCTCTGTGTAGTTCAATTAGTTTTCCATCTTTTAATAAGGCAAAATCTACTGTATCAGAATTCGACCTAATAATTAGCTCTTTATTCACACTGTACATTTTTATCCATACTCATTCATTACACTGTTTTGGTTATTTGGAACATCCTTTTCAAAACAAAATGAGTTTGTATAGATGGATTAAACATTATTTTAAAAGCGAGTTTACACTCGTTTATTCGTTCTTCAACTTGATAAGATACCTATCAATGAGCGTATTTTAAAATTTCTTAGAAAAGAAAAAAGTAGTATTAAACTACTTTTTCTTTTTGTGACGGTTAGCTCTCGCTCTTTTTTTACGCTTATGCGTTGCTACCTTATGTCTTTTTCTTTTTTTACCACTTGGCATAATGTGTGTAATTTAGAGATTAATAAATTATTTTACTTTTACTTCTGTGTTTGACTTTACACCTTCTACAAACACTTTAGCTGGTTTAAATGCAGGAATGTTGTGAGCTGGAATTCTAATTGTTGTGTTTTTAGAAATGTTTCTTCCAGTTTTCTCAGCTCTTGTTTTGATGATAAAACTTCCAAAACCTCTTAAATACACATTTTCACCTGTTTCTAACGACGCTTTTACTTCATCCATAAAAGATTCTACTGTCGCTTGAACGTCACCTTTCTCAAGCCCTAATTTCTCTGAAATTTTAGCTACAATGTCCGCTTTAGTCATTTTAGATATTAATTATATTTGTTGTTGTCCGTTTTTTTTAGAGTGTGCAAATATATTAATTTATAATCCAATAATTCAATCTTAATCGATTAAAATTTAAATATATATCGTTTATTTTTGCCCCTCACACATTTTAATCATGATTTTCTCTAACAAACTAATAGCTTGGTACTTAGACAACAAACGCTTTTTACCCTGGCGTGAAACAAAAGATCCTTATTACATTTGGCTATCAGAAATTATACTTCAACAGACGCGCGTAGCGCAAGGATTACCCTATTTTGAGGCTTTTAAACAGACTTATCCTACTGTTTTCGATCTTGCAAATGCCCAAGAAAATGATGTTTTACTACTCTGGCAAGGTTTAGGTTACTATAGCCGCGCGCGCAATTTACACGCAACAGCCCAAAAAGTAGCCTATGAACTAAATGGACAATTCCCAACAACTTATAAAGAACTACTCACCTTAAAAGGCGTTGGCGAATACACCGCAGCTGCAATAGCCTCTATTGCTTATGATGAAGTCGTTCCTGTTGTTGATGGAAATGTTTTTCGAGTTCTCGCACGAATTTACGGAATTACATCTGATATATCTACTCAAAGAACAAAAAAAGAATTTCAGCAAGTAGCCGCTGGCCTTATTTCAAAAAAACAGCCTGCTATTTTCAACCAAGCCATCATGGATTTTGGCGCCATTCAATGCACACCCAAAGGGACGAATTGCACTCCGTGTCCCTTCATAACCACCTGTGTAGCATTTCAGACCAATCAAGTGGACAAGCTACCAGTGAAACTCAGTAAAACGAAAGTTAAGAATCGCTACATGGATTTCTTGATTTACCTAGATGCAGATGGAAATACCCTATTGGAACAACGCACAAAAAAGGACATTTGGCAAAATCTATATCAATTCCCGGTGGTGGATCGCTTTGAGGACACTGTTATTGACCCAACAAAACACATACAAAACCAACAACTGCCACAAGCAATTTCACAAGTAGAATGCCTGACAACGGATGTAATCATCCATCAGCTATCACATCAAAAACTGCACATTCACTTTTGGCTGATTAAAACCAATCAAACCTTGAGAAATGCCACCCCTTGGAGCGAATTAAATAAATTTGGTTTTCCAATTGTAATTCATAACTTTATTCAATCCTTAACCGTATAATTTTTCCACTTATGCATGGCACATTAAACAAAGTTACCCTTATTGGCCACCTAGGCGAAAGTGTTAAAATACACTATTTTGAAAATGGCAATTGCATCGGACGCTTTCCTTTAGCTACCAATGAGGTTTACATTAACAAGTCCACGAATGAGCGCATCACGTCAACCGAATGGCACAATATTGTCGTTCGCAATAAACAAGCGGAAATTTGCGAAAAACACCTTTCCAAAGGAGATCGCGTCTACGTAGAAGGGCGAATTCGCACAAGACAATGGAATACAGAAGAGGGGATACAAAAGCAAATTGTAGAAATTATTGTAACCGAATTCATGTTCTTGGACACCAAGAAAGAGATTGACAAAACGGCTACACCAGAAGAAATAGAACGCAAAAAGGCCATTGACAGCTTCACTATACCAGGAGAAAACAACAGCGATAATTTGCCTTTTTAATCGGATAAGTAAATAAACTATATGTTCCAAAAAACATTTGCCCTTTATGGCACAGCCTTTTTAGGCGCATTGCTAGTACTAGGTTCTTGCAAAAAAGAAACAACACCAAAACCTAATGCGTATCTAGCACTTCAATATCCTCAAGCAGAATATCAAACCTACGAAAATTCGCATCATCACTTTGCGTTTGATTTAAACAAAAATGCATCGGTAAAAGAAACAAAGTCAACGGCCTTTGAAGTACACTACCCTCAAATGAAAGCAACTGTTTTCATGAATTACAAAACGGTAGACAACAATTTGGATGCGTTGCTCAAAGATGCCCAAAAACTGACCTACGAGCATTTCATCAAAGCCGATGAGATTATAGAGCAACCTTATCTCAACGAAAAAGACCGCGTTTACGGCATGTTTTATCACGTAGGAGGCAATGCCGCAACGAATGTACAATTCTACGCCACTGATAGCGTCAAGAACTTCGTTGTAGCTTCTTTGTATTTTTATGCGAAACCAAACTTTGACTCCATCCTTCCCGCCAGCCATTACATCCAACAGGATATGCGAAAAATGCTAGAATCGCTGCGTTGGGAGCAAACGAACAAATAAAAAAAAACTCGATCTAAATGATCGAGTTTTTTTTATTCCATCGCTATTAAAGCGCTTTAACTTCTAAATTTTCTACGGTATAACTGCCATTTGCAATCTTTTGAACCGTTTGCGTTAACGATTCTCCATTTTGCTTCGCATCGTCAAATACAACCGTAGCTGTTTTACTTTCAAAATCAACCGCAGCTTCTTTCACACCTTGCAATCCCGATAATTTTCCTTCAATCATTTTTGCACATCCCAAAGCACAAGTCATTCCTTCAATTTGAAAGGTAGCTTGTTCCATGTTTCCCGCCACTTCATTCGTCTCTGTTGCAGTTGTTTCTACTTGCTCTACAGTTTCTACTTGCGCTGCTTCTTTTTTAGTTTCGCTTTTACATCCTACTAAAAAAACTCCTCCTAATAAGGCAACTAATCCCAGTTTTACTATTTTCATCTTGTTGTATATTAATGCTTTGATTATTCAATTCTCTTATTCGAAACAAAAATACAAAAAAATAAATCCCTCCCTCCTTCTAATTCACTCTTTTTGTTTTGAGAATCAACACCCTTATACTTTTTCATTTACCTACAACATCTTGTTTTTGTCGTAGACAAAAAAAGTCGCTATTCAAGGTGAATAGCGACTTCTCAAAAGAATTATAATTAATTTTAAAAAAGATTATTTAAAATCCGCATCCGAAACTCCTTCGTTAACTTTAATTTCTTTGATTTTCATTTCGATTTCAATACCGACATTCATCGCTTGAACGAATGGAAATTTGATTCCTTTTACTTCTTTGTACTCAGAATAATTAACTACTTGTTGCATTTTTTGCCCCATTTGTTCTACTTCTTGAACTACAGCAATTTTTAACCCTGTTGTTGTGTCATAATAGCTTGTTGTGTTCCCTACTTTCACTCCATACGCATCAACACCATTGATTGCTTCGATTCCAGTTAACACAGCTGTTGCATCTGCTTTTAGCTCTCCAAATGGAACTGCTTCAGCTTGTGCATCTTTCAATTCTTGTCCTGTGATATCCGTTTTCTGCCCTTGCACAACTGCATACCCCATTTTTGGTGTAATCACTTGCTTAGACATTACCGCACCCATCATTTTTTGTTCGGATGATAAAAAGCCATCTTTTACTTTATTCACCATTTCCAATTTCATTCCTTGCACTTCAGCTTCACTAGTAATCAACAAGGATTTCACTGCTTTTACTTTCGCATCCCCTCCAATAGCTTGAATGTAATTAGCTAAAACAGTCTGCACTGTAACTCCTGCAGGTACTTCTTTTTTGAAAACTGGTTTTTCTACTGCATTTGCCTCTTTGTCATAGAAGAACATCGGTTTGTTTAATCCTTCTAATCCTGCAACTACATCCGCTCCTTTTCCAACAACTACAATGCGCATATTGTCTTTTAAGAAATACTTTTGCGCTGCTTTTTGAATATCTGCTGCTGTTACTGCGTTAATGCCTTTGATGTAATTTTCATAGAAATTAGCAGGCAATTTATGTAACTCTTTATTTAAAGCATAACGCGCTACTGTTTCTGGTTTTTGGATTTCCATTACAAAGTTCCCGATATACTTCGCTTTTGCCATTTTCAACTCTTCATCTTTCACTAAAGTTGTACGCATCAAGTCGATTTCCTTGATAAATTCCGTTACTGCACTATCCGTTACAACATTTCGAACAGAAGCACTCGCTCTAAATTTACCTGGGTATTTACGCGCAGTACTGATTGAAGAATAAGCGCCATACGTCCATCCATGTGCCTCACGTAAGTTCAAGAACAGACGCCCTTCACCACCACCTCCTAAGATTTGATTGGCTAAGATTGCAGCAAAATAATCCGAGTCTGTCATTTTTAAATCCACTTCGCTAATCAACGCAATCTCCGATTGCACTGCATTGGGCATATTAACGAAATCAATTTGCGTTTTTGCTACATTTTTATTGGTTGTAGCTTCAGCAAAAGTAGTTGCTGATTTTTTCCAATTATTGAACAACGACTTCACCGCTTTTTCGGTTTTCTTGTAATCTACATCTCCAACAACAACTAAGTAAGCGCTGTTTGGTGTAAAGTACTTCGCATAATATTCTTGCACATCTGCCAACGTAACATTCGAAACCGTAGCTTCTGTTTCAAACTCCCCAGCTGCCGTATTTTTACCGTATAACAAGGCATCTTCTACGCGACTTGCAACTGCAGATACACTTTTTTCACTCGTTTTTAACGATTCGATTACTTGGGCTTTTGCTTTGTCAAATTCTTCTTGTGTAATGACAGAATTCAATGCTCCATCAGCCAATAAACCTAAAATCGTTTCATTGTATTTAGACAATCCACTTGCAAACGCACCACTGGACGCAAAACGAACATTTGCCCCTAAGAAATCAATTTCGTCATTGAATTTCTCTTTGGACATTTTTTTGGTTTGATTCCCTAATACTTGAGATAAAATTGACGTTACCCCAGCTTTGTCTCCTTCAGCAACCAACGGATTATCGATGGTTAACGTATAAGATACTTGCGGTAATTTATGATTGGGAACAACCAATACTTTTAATCCATTCTTTAATACAAATGAAGTAGGTTGCCCTACGTGAACTGTTGGTACAGGTCCTGAAACAGGTTGTTTTCTATCTTGTGCTTGTAATTGAGCAGCCGTTAAAGCAAAAGCTAAACTCGCTGCATATAGGTATACTTTTTTCATTTCTCTCTTACTGTTTAGCATTAGTTTTTAGCGTCTTTCTCTGGAGTGTAATCTAAAATCAAGCGCTGATTTTTATTCAAATATTTCTTAGCTACCTCGCGAATTTCCTCACGTGTAATATCTCTATACATTTCAATATTTGTGTTGATCAGGTTTGTATCTCCATACAACAAACTGTAGGTTGCTAAATTATGTGCTAAACCTTCTAAGTCTGAATTTCCTCTTACGTATTCGTTTTCTAATACGTTCTGTAACTTTTGAAAATCGCGTTCAGAAATTAATTCCGTCTGCAATTTCACAATCTCTTTGTCTATTTCAGTTACTAAATCTTCCGTTGTATATCCTTGCATAGGTAAACCGTAGATTAAATAAGCTCCATAGTCTTCTTGGCTCAAATTGAAAGCACCAATTTCCAATGCTTTTTTCTGCTCATCTACAATTTTCTTGTATAATCTCGAGCTTTTACCATTCGACAAGATGGAAGAAATCATATCCAATACACGAGCTTCGCGTGTTTTCATTGAAGGCGTGCGATACGCTTGAACCAACATCGGGATTTGAACGTTTGGATCTTGGTATTCAGCTCTAATTTCTTTTGTAATTGGATCTTCTTGGATAGCTGTACGCGTTACCGCTGTACCTTTGGCAATAGAACCAAAATACTGCTGAATCCATTTTTTCGCTTGTGCAGTTTCGAAATCCCCAGCCACCACTAATACAGCGTTATTTGGAATGTAGAATTTCTTATTGAACGCTAAGAACTCCTCTAAAGTTGCTGCATCTAAGTGCTCCATTGATCCGATAGGCGCCCAACGATACGGGTGTTTCTTGAATAAATTTTCTTTTACTTGTGGCAATAACTGTCCGTACGGTTGGTTATCCATGCGCAAGCGCTTTTCTTCTTTTACCACCTCATTTTGCGTATCTACGCCAATTTGATTGATAATCGGATGCATCAAACGTTCTGACTCCATCCACAAACCTAATTCTAGATTGTTCGAAGGAAAAACCTCATAGTAATACGTTCGATCATCTGAAGTATTTGCGTTGTTTTTTCCACCATTAGCCGTTACTAACTTGAACCATTCTCCACGTTCAATATTTTGTGTTCCTTCAAACAATAAGTGCTCAAAGAAGTGAGCAAATCCCGTACGCTCCGGATTTTCATCCTTTGCTCCCACGTGATACATCACAGAAGTAATGATTACAGGCGCTGATTTATCCTGATGTAAAATAACTTTTAGCCCATTGTCTAAGGTGTATTCTTCGAATTCCACTTTTTGAGCTGACGCCGTCATTCCGAAAAATAACGCGCCCAAAATCAAGAGTGATCTTTTCATTTTGTAGTTTTTGAATTTAGTTATCTACTATAAGTCGTTCCTTTCTCAAATTGTTACAGCGAAGTGAAGAGAATATACGTAATTTAACATTTTATTTAGTGAGGTTCCTGCTTTGTGAAGCTGTGAAAAGCATTTTTGTGTTTTTGTATTTTCGTTTTTTTGTACAATTTTCGATTCAAAAAGGAAGGGGCTTCAGTCAAAAAAGGAAAACGTTACTCCTTTTACTAACTTATAACTTACGAATCAAAACATTACAAAACAAAAAAACAAAAAGATTTGACTAATTAAAAAAGATTTGTAACTTTGCACACTTAAATAAACCTTAATAATTTATTGTTATGTACGCAATCGTAGAGATAGCTGGGCAACAATTCAAAGTTAGCAAAGACCTTAAAGTTTATGTTCACCGTTTGGCAACAGAAGAAGGAGCGACTATCAGTTTTGATAAAGTTCTTTTAGTTGATGACAACAACAACATAACTGTAGGCGCCCCAGTTATAGAAGGTGCTTCTGTAGAAGCTAAAGTTTTACAACACCTTAAAGGTGACAAAGTAATCGTTTTCAAAAAGAAACGAAGAAAAGGTTACAAAAAGAAAAACGGTCACAGACAAGCTTTGACTCAAATCGTAATTGAAGGAATCAATTTCGGTGGAGCAAAGAAAAAAGCGACTAAAAAAGAAACAGCTGAAGCAGCTGAGTAATTAACAATTTTAAAATTATAACGTCATGGCTCACAAAAAAGGTGTCGGAAGTTCGAAGAACGGTAGAGAATCAGAATCGAAACGCTTAGGTGTTAAGATTTATGGTGGTCAAGCAGCTATCGCTGGAAACATCCTTGTAAGACAAAGAGGTTCTAAGCATAACCCTGGTGAAAACGTTTATATGGGAAAAGACCATACTTTACATGCTAAAGTTGACGGTGTTGTTAAATTCCAAAAGAAAAAAGACAACAAGTCTTACGTTTCTATCCTTCCATTCGAAGCTTAAGAATCTATCTATCTGTGTGAACAGATTAAAGGTTACAAAATAAAAAAAGGTATTGTGAAATTTCACAATACCTTTTTTTTTGGAAAGAAGTGAGAGGAAAGGGGAAAAGGGTGGGCTTTTGCTTCTTTGCTTTTTTGTGTTTTTGCTAACTCTGCTGATTAAAGAGTAATTGGGCTATTTAGACGATTACTATCTTCTTTTCTCTTTATCTCCCTGAGTTAATATTTTATTTTGGTATTCGATGAATATATCTCACAGGGTTTATATTGGTTTTGGTGTTCGATGAATCTTCACTTCGTTTCGTTTCGATTTCCTCTCTCCCTTTTCTTCTCTCCTCTCTCCAACACACTATTCTTATTTAGAAAAAATAAAAATAATATTGCACATGTCGTATTTCTTATTTATTTTTGGTCTAAATTAATTATAACTAGAAACATAATACTCTACACATGATGAAAATGACTAAATTCTTATCAGCTTTAGCAATACTAGCTTTACTTACAGCTAGTTGTTCTAGCGATGATAATGTAATCAGAACAGAAAAACCAGACGAAAATGGACAAACAGAAGTTGGTTCTGAATTACATTTTGAGGGTACTTACGCTTATGGTCATGCTGGAAACCCAATTCCATTTGATTTCAAAAAGAAATCAATCGCCATGCAAATGTCATTAATGGCAGGAAGCGGACAAGAAGATGACACCTACAACATCATCAAGATCTACAAAAACACAGATGGTGTAATGAAAGTAGTATCTAAACACCAAACAAATAGTGAATACAAAGCATTTTTCTTGCGTAACATCAAAGAGGGTGAGTCATTAGATATCAATATTGATTATTCTTTCACTTCAGAAATTGAAGCGATTAAAGCAGTTTACCCAGCAAGTGGAAATTCTACACCAGATCACGCCAACAACAAATTCAGCTGGTTAAAATTAATCAAGATGAATGGTGAACCAGGAGAAAAAATTAATCTTCCCGTACAAGGAAAATACGTTTTCTCACAACAAGGACATACTTATTCTTATACTTTCTCAAATGAAACAGTAAACTTCAATGATTCCTATGACATGAAAGTATTGAAACACAATACCAATACAAACAAAATCTTATTAGAAGGTAAAGGAGAAAAAGCAGGCAGTTACTTTGTAGCACAGTTGAAAAACATCACGGCTACTACAGTAGATGTTGCTCGTGCAACTTTCGGTGAGGCAGATGCAAAAATAAAAGCAGAAGCCGAATTTGCCTTAGCTACAGATTTAACTGGAGGAAGATTTTCTACTTATACAAAAGAAGGTAGCGAAGGTGGCGAAACAATTCCTTCATTCGAAGGATTAAGTGGAACGTATGCAAGTACCATGATTGTTATTGGAGGAAAAAATATGGGACAATATGAGTTTCATATCGGAGAGAATGACAATGCCTTTTTATTAATGGCAGATTTCTCTGGAACAGGTTCTTTCACAGAAGGTGGTAAAGTAGACTTAAAAAGAGTATTTACTGATGAAGCTAAAGGACAAATGATTTTCGAAATCATGAATTCAGCAGGTTACTATGAAGGAAGAACAGGGCAATTCTTAACTGTATACGTTAGAGACTACCAAACAGGTACAAAAGCTTCATTTGCTATTGCAACAAAAAAAGGAGAAAGTTCAATTGCAGCAAGTAAAGGAGATGCAATCGGAAAAACATTAGAAGAAGCAAAAGCAATTGCTGCTCCAGATGCGATGAAAGCTTGGGACGGAGGAATGATGAATTATGCTCACGTTTGGATTCCAACAACGAAAAAATAGTACATTTTCCATATTTGTTTAAATAATGAAAAAAGGCTTTTGAAATTTCTTTCAAAAGCCTTTTTTTTATTTAGTCACCTTAATGGTATGATACAGTTCTAGTGCTTTTCCGTCTGTCAGCATGGACACAAAATGACAAATACTCATCAAGCGCTCATATAAACTATCTGTTTCTAAAAGATAACGCTCAGGAAGCAACGTAAGAATCAATCCATCGTATTGATTGTCTTCTCCATAATAACGATTATTCGTTGCCGTAATAAAGCGCTCTAACAGGGTTTCAATCACTTGATAACCGATGATCTCCTTCTCAATGACTTCTTTGCTCTGATAGACGTTATTGATGCTTACCGCTAAGATATCCTTCATCTGCGCGATATAAGAACATTTCTCTGTCAAGGCAAACGGATAATCTCCTGCTAAAATCTTTTCTTCATTCTCAATAAACAAACGCGTTACATCATCAATTAAACTTCCAATAGCCAAAGCACGTAAATAACTCACGCGGTCTTCTTTGGAATTTAGCTGGGAGTACTTTTGTGTATTGATACTATTTTGTACAATCATGATTAAGAATTCTAGCGCGTGTTCTTCCGGAATCCAACCTAAATTAATTCCATCCTCAAAATCGGTAATGGTATAACAAATATCGTCGGCTGCTTCTACTAAATAAGCTAGAGGATGGCGGTAGAAAGCTGTTTCCACGCGATCGTCTTTCATGATCATACCCAATTCCGAAGCTACATCAATAAAAGCCTCTTTATCTCCTTGAAAGAATCCATATTTTTTATCTGAGATATCACGCGTCGGTTTTTTAGGTAAACTCTCTTTCGGATACTTCATAAATGCACCTAAGGTTGCATACGAAATACGCAATCCCCCTTCAATTCCAGGGCGCGATTTCGTCAAGATAGAAAACCCGTTGGCATTTCCTTCAAAATCAATCAAATCTTGCCATTCCTTTTCGGTCAATTTATCTTTGAAAACAAGCCCTTTTCCACGACTAAAAAAATCGCCAATTGCCCGTTCACCAGAATGTCCAAAAGGAGGGTTTCCGATGTCATGTGCTAGCGAAGCCGCTGCAACAATGGCACCGAAATCATTCACCGTATACCCGTATTCTTCCGCTAAATAGCTATATTTCTTTAAAAGTTTCTCGCCCACATTTCGACCTAAAGAACGACCTACCACGGAAACTTCTAAACTATGCGTTAACCTTGTGTGCACAAAGTCTGTTTTTGACAAAGGGATTACTTGTGTTTTATCTTGTAAACTGCGAAAAGGAGAAGAAAAGATAATGCGATCGTAATCTACTTCAAAACCGATTCTCGTTTGACTTTCATCTAAGCGATTTCGTACAAATGTGTCACCGTGCTTCTTTAAAGACAGCAACTTTTCCCATTTCATCATATATTCTATTCTTTTATTTCTTTACTAATTTTCCAATTCTAGTTGGCTTGTAATGATGTTGCTTTTTACCGTGCGATAAATATGCGTTTTAGCTTCTGCATACGAGATATCATATATGCGTTCTACACTTGCATATTCGGCAGGATAAGCGGCTAACATCTTATCGTAATATTTGTCCAAAGCCTCTTTTTCTGGAGCTGTATATTCCAACTTCAATTCAAAACGACGCACCAATGCCTCATCAATCATTTGAATTTGATTGGTTGCTGCAATTAATATAGACTTTTGAGGGAAATTATCAATGAGTTGTAAAATAGCATTAACTACGCGTTTCATTTCGCTATTATCCTTGTTGTCATAATCGCGAATTTGTCCAAGAGAATCAAATTCATCGAAAAATAAAACAGCACTTTCGTATTGAATTTCCTTAAATAAACTCTCGATGTTTTTTGCCGTTTCACCGAGTTTAGACGAAACAATCGTCGCCAAGTTTACAATAATCAGCTTTTTGTCTAACTGCTTAGCAATAGCCTTTGCTGTCATTGTTTTACCACAACCTGTTTTTCCGTATAAAAGGATTTTATTACTTACAGGCAGATTGTATTTCGTCAAGATTTCACGAAACTTATACTCCTTTAAAAACGATTCAATTTCACTTGCTACCGCTTCAGTAAATATAACGTCTTCTAGGCGCGTATCTGTTCGATCGATATAATACAAAGAACTCATCTCAAAAAATAGGATTTGAACATTATTAACTACAAATATAAGCTAAAAAAAACGTTACACTCTAACGAGTTCCTTTAAAAAGCAAAGGAAAAGCAATCCCTATTTAAACCGATTTAATACAGCTAAAATTTAGGTTTACGTCCGTGTTTATTGGGTAATTCTTCTCCTTTCAACAAAAGTAAAATCAACAAAAAAGCTATATTCAATAGTGGAATCAGCAATAATAAAGACAGTATACCGTGTCGATTAACATCGTGTAGTCGTCTAGCCGAACAAATAATTAACACATAAATTAATGCTGTACAGAAGAAAGAATAGGTTCCGTCATGTTCAAAATAGGGTTGATAAAAGAAGGCCGCTAAGAATAGTGTGGCTAAAAAAGCAACGCGCAAACCGAAATCCTTTCTTGAACTTCTACCTAGGGGAGCTAAGAATCCCATACTCCAATGCTGCGGATTTACATAGCGTACTTTATCGTTTAAATTGGCTTCAGTAAAATTCATATACACCCCATTATTCAGGTGAATACTGCGCTTGGTTACACTCGAACTATGCTGATTGGTCGCAGTCAATTCAAAAGACAAAGACTTAGCATCTAACTCTTTTACGCGGTAAATAACTTTTCCCTTTAACTCATCCATATAGCCTAAAGGATAAATTCGAATAACATCGGCTTGTTTACACTCCCAGCTAATCTCGATCAAATCCCCCATAAAGAAATAGGATTGATTACACGAAAAATGAAGAATTTCTGGTTGATAGTAATCTGTCGTTGTTTGTGTAGGTCTTGCTGTTTGTGTTTTTTCAGTTGCAGTGGTGGATTGAGATCGAAACAACGTTAGATCATAGGCTCTTCGCTCTGCTTCATTACCCAAGACTTCATACGCTTTAATAACGTCAAACAATTTATGTTGATAGGCGGTATTCCCTTGATTCATGTCCGGATGATATTGTTTAGACAATCGTCTGAACGCTTTTTTTATTTCTTCGGGACTAGCTGATGGGGTAACTTCTAAAATGGCATAATAGCTGCGCATATACTCATATACATTAAATACGGTGTCAAAATTGATTACTTGTTGTCTTGTACAAACAGCTAGTAAAAGAAAGGGTAATGTAGTGCAATAACAGCTTTTAACAAAACAAACTGCCTTTAAATTCACCTCTTCTAACTAATTTTTTATCCTTTTCACTTTTAGACATAAAAAAAGGAGACAATTTTGCATTATCTCCTTTGTTCTTCAACACCAAACGAATAGTTCTTGTATTCTATTCCTCATCCGCTAAGAAAAACTTCATCGATTTCATCGGATAAGCGGTTTTACTTTTTCCACTTGGGTTGGCAATTACAGTCTTGATGCTCACTAAATCACCTAATTTGAATTGAGCTTCTGTATATTGGTAATCTAGCAAGTAAGGTCCACAAAAATAATTTCCTTGTTCATCTTTCTCTATAATCCCTCTAAATATCCCTTTTTTTGTTTCTTTCGACATGGTCTTAATGTTTTAAGGCACAAAGATACAACAGAATGTGTCGTTAATCACAAAATGCTTTTGACAACTGTAAAAACAAAGTCATTCGCGGTCATCATTCATTTTATAGGCATAAAAAAACGACAACTAGTTCTAGTTGTCGTTTGATATATTAAAAGCGTATAGCTATTAAAGTTCTAATGCTTTTTTAGGATTGTTATCCATCAACAATTCAGTTGGATTTTCTAGTGCTTCTTTAATTGCAACTAAGAAACCTACTGATTCACGTCCGTCGATGATACGGTGGTCATACGACAACGCAACATACATCATTGGGTGGATTTCCACTTGACCATTTACAGCGATTGGACGCTCGATGATGTTGTGCATTCCCAAGATTCCTGATTGTGGAGGGTTAATGATTGGCGTAGATAACATTGATCCGAATACACCACCATTGGTGATTGTAAAAGTACCACCTGTCATTTCATCTACAGTAATTTGACCATCGCGCGCTCTTGTAGCTAAACGTTTAATTTCAGCTTCAACACCGCGGAAAGACAATAATTCAGCATTGCGCACCACTGGAACCATAAGTCCTTTAGGTCCAGAAACTGCAATTGAAATATCACAGAAGTCATATTTAATTTGCTCTTGTCCATCAATCATAGAGTTTACGTCTGGATACAAGGCTAAAGCACGAGTAACCGCTTTCGTAAAGAAAGACATAAATCCTAAACCAACGCCGTGTTTCGCTTTAAAAGCGTCTTTATATTCGCTTCTTAATTTGTTTACATTCGTTAAGTTAACCTCGTTGAACGTCGTTAACATCGCTGTTGTATTTTTAGCTTCAACCAAACGCTCTGCTACTTTACGACGTAACATTGACATTTTTTTGCGTTCCTCTCCTCTTGATCCACCAGTTGGGGTTCCCATTGAGTGTTTCGCGTTTAAAGCATCTTCTTTTGTGATTCTACCCTCTTTTCCTGTTCCAGAAACCGTAGCAGGATCAATATTTTTCTCATCTAATATTTTTTTGGCAGCTGGAGAAGCTGAACCTGTTGCATAAGTTGCTGCTGCAGGTGCTTGTACTGGCTCTGCCTTAGGAGCTTCCGCTTTTGGAGCTTCTGCTGCTGGCTTAGCTTCTGTAGAAGAACCTCCCGCTGGTTTTGCTGCGCTTGTATCGATTAAACAAACCACTTGACCTACCGCTACTGCGTCACCTTCTTCTGCTTTTAAAGTAATGATTCCGCTTGCTTCAGCAGGCAATTCTAATGTTGCTTTATCTGAATCAACCTCAGCAATTGCTTGGTCTTTCTCAACATAGTCTCCATCTTTTACCAACCAAGTTGCAATTTCAACCTCTGTAATTGATTCACCTGGTGAAGGAACTTTCATTTCTAAGATGCTCATCGTATATTCTTTAATTAAATATTGTTATGTAAAAATACTCTTTTTTTATTATAAGTTCTTATTAAAAACTTTTTCAATTGCATAAGCAAAACGCTTTTTAGAGCGTGTTGAACTTCCTGAAGCTGGCGCACTATACGCTTTATTTCCTGCATAACGCAATGGTTTTTCTTCAAAGTTCATCAAAATATAACCATAAGCTCCCATGTTCTTCGGTTCTTCTTGTGCCCATACAAAGTCATCCGCATTTGGATAAGAAGCGATTATCGCTTTGATTTGCTCTACTGGTAGAGGGAATAATTGTTCTAAACGCACAAATGCAATGTCGTCTCGTCCTAATTCTTCTCTCTTCGCTACTAAATCGTAGTAGAATTTACCCGAACAGAATACCAATGACTTCACTTTTGCTTTATCTACACCTGCGTCGTCAATTACATATTGGAATTTTCCGTCTGTCAATTCGCTGACGGTTGAAGTTGCCATTGGATGTCTCAACAAACTCTTTGGCGACATCACGATTAATGGTTTTCTAAAATCAGTAACCATCTGTCTACGCATCAAGTGGAAGAAGTTGGCTGGAGTTGTACAGTTTGCCACGTACATATTGTGTTCTGAACACAATTGTAAATAACGCTCTAAACGCGCTGAAGAGTGCTCTGCCCCTTGGTTTTCATATCCATGAGGTAACAACATCACCAAACCGTTTTGACTGTTCCATTTATCTTCTGCAGCAGAGATGTATTGGTCCATCATAATTTGAGCTCCATTGGAGAAATCCCCAAATTGAGCTTCCCAAATGGTCAAGGTATTTGGATTTGTCAAAGCATATCCATATTCGAATCCTAAAACAGCATACTCAGACAACAAAGAGTTAAAAATTCTCATTTGTCCTTTTTGGTCTTTCAAGTGATTCAATAAAACAATTAGTTCTTCTGTATCTTCTGTTTTAACAACAGCATGACGATGAGAGAATGTACCACGCTCCACATCTTGTCCTGACATACGCACATCATATCCCTCAGAGATCAATGATCCGTAAGCCAACAATTCACCCATTGCCCAGTCTAATTTGTCATTTTCAAAGAACATGGCTTTGCGGTCTCCAATTAGACGTTTTACCTTGCTAATGAATTTCTTATCTGCAGGAAGTTCTGTAATTACCTCAGCGATATCCGTCAATACTTGTTTAGACACTTTCGTATCATAATCAACAACCATTGCTTTTTCATCTACGGTTCTGAAGTTCTTCCAGTTTTCTTGCATGAACGTTCTGATTTTAGCAAATTCATTCTCACGTGACATTTGCAAATCTTGTTCTAATACATCTTTATATTGTTGTTCTAGGTCTTTCACGAAGCTTTCATCTACAATTTTGTCATCTAACAATCTTGCGTTATAGATATTTCTTGCATTTGGATGCTTAGCGATTAACTTATATAATAAAGGTTGCGTGAATTTTGGTTCATCTCCCTCGTTGTGTCCATATTTACGGTACCCTACTAAATCGATGAATACATCTCTACCGAAAGTCATACGATATTCTAAAGCGAACAAGAAAGCGCGTACAGCAGCCTCTGTATCATCTGCATTTACGTGTAATACAGGAGAAGCTGTAACCTTAGCGATATCCGTAGAATACGTAGAAGAACGTCCATCCGTGAAGTTTGTTGTAAATCCAACTTGGTTGTTTAGCACTACGTGGATTGTCCCTTCAGTTTTGTATCCTCTTAGTTGTGCCATTTGCACGATTTCATATACAATTCCCTGTCCAGAAATAGCAGCATCTCCGTGTAAAGCGATTGGCAATACTTTAGAAGGTTGATTGGTATAAACGGTATCTTGTTTTGCTCTTGCGATTCCTTCGATTACTGCACCAACCGTCTCTAAGTGAGAAGGGTTTGGCGTTAAGTTTACGTGAATATCTTTTCCCGAGCGCGTTTTACGTGTCGAGCTTAACCCCAAGTGGTATTTAACATCCCCGTCGAATCCTTCTACCGTATCGTAGTCTTTTCCGTCAAATTCAGAGAAGATTTCTTGGGTTGGTTTTTTGAATACGTTTGCCAAAACGTTCAAACGACCTCTGTGAGCCATACCCACTACAATTTCCTCTACTCCTTTTACAGCAGCAGCTTCAATTAAAAAGTCCATCGCAGGAATAGCTGCTTCTAACCCCTCTAGGGAGAAACGCTTTTGTCCTACATATTTAGTATTCAAGAAGTTCTCAAAAGAAACGGCCTCAATTAATTTGTGAAGGATTTCCTTTTTTTCTTCTGAATCAAATTTTGCTTCTGGGATTTCGAAGTGATCTTGGATCCAATTCACCTCTTTTTCGTCTGTGATATATTTGAATTCAATACCTAAAGTTGCACAGTAAATTTTTTCTAATTGGGCAACGATTTGCGCTAAAGTAGATGCGGGTAATTGAATTGCTTTTGCTGCGTCAAAGGTTGTATTTAAATCAGCAGCGGATAAACCGAATTTCTCTAAACTTAAATCTGGGTGAACAACTCTTCTTTCTCTAAGCGGGTTTGTTTTAGTCAATAAGTGTCCGTAAGTCCTGTAGCCATCGATTAATTTCAATACCGCCAACTCCTTTGTAATTTGGCTTATATCTGCTGAATCACCTGTTTTTGAACCACTTGTTGGGGATGAAACATAAGTTACTTTCTCAACTGTGCCATCATTAAATTCATTTGCAAAATCGAAACCTTGAAAGAAGGCTCTCCAACTTGGTTCTACGCTATCTGGATTTTCTAAATATTGATCATACAAATCTGCAAAAAATGCAGTGTGTGCCGCGTTTAAAAAGGAAAATCTATCCATAATTTTCGTCTAAAGACCTATTGATTAAATATTATATATACAAAAATACAACTCTTTGATTACAAAAGTATAAACTTTTTCTTATTTTTATCTCACAACAATTTCATAAAACAGCTATGAGAAGATTTTATGTCAAAAAAACGAGTGTTTTATTCGTTTTTTCATTTTTTTTATTGTCCAATTTTTCACTTTTTGCACAACAAAACCGAAATAACTCCGAAAATTACGATTCTGTCAAAAAATGGAGATTTGGTGGGGGCTTCGGTTTAGGCTTTGGCAACGGGTACACCGATGTGATGTTAGCGCCGAGTGCGCTGTATGAAGTGAACCCTTATTTAAATCTAGGAGTGGGTTTACAAGGGAGTTACATCAACAGCAAGAATCGTTCTTTTTACTACAGTAGTGTAAAAGAATACCAATCTTGGATTTATGGGGGAAGCTTGATTGCCTTGTCCAACCCCATTCCTCAATTGCAATTATCCATCGAACTAGAGCAATTGCGCGTCAACAACACTTATACGTATAAGGAAAACCTTCATAAGCTAGATGCCAACTTCTGGAATACTGCTTTGTTTTTAGGTGCAGGATACAGCAGTGGGCCTGCCACGATAGGAGTCCGATACAACGTATTATACCGCGAAAAAGACATGGTATACGGAAGTGCTTTTATGCCGTTCATCCGCATCTATTTCTAAAACCACCCTTTATAAGGTACAAAAAAAGAGCCGATTCTACAAATCGGCTCTTTTTTGTTTATATTTTTCTATTCTTTTGCTAAACTTGTTCGGAAGTAAACCTTTTGAAATTCGCGTTTGACAATCAAATACGTCAATTGTTGAAAGTAAGTAAACACATCCCCTTCTTCTATTGCTCGAATGTCGTTCTCTGCTACATCAATGCGATAGAGCAACATTGACAACTTCGCCGGTGTTCGAGAAGCAATATGCTCCAATACTTCCTGAAGCTGTTGTACTAATTCGAGAGGAGTGGAAGCAGGAAATGCCAAATCCTCCTCTACGCTCATTCTAAAGTCACGTTCTATTTGCTGAACCAATAGTTCAAACAAATGCTGTTGTTCCTTTAATTGATTTTCGAGATACGTTACGGCTACTTCCATTTCAATTACATTTGTCTATTCATTAATTCTTTACTGAACACGCGAAGTAATTCTTTTTTATCTTCTTCGATGGCTAAGATTTCCAAAATCTTCAACGCCTCTTCCGTATATTGTTCAATCAACTGTAAGGATGCTTGTTGAGCTCCTGTTTGAACGAACAATTCTTTTACGCGCGCGATTTTTTGTTCTTCGTCTGCACAGTCTACTGTAGCATAAAAGCGAGTTAACTCTTCTTTTTGCGCTGGATTGGCTTGCTCCAACGATTTTAAATATAAAAACGTCTTTTTATTCTCTAGAATATCTCCTCCAATGCGCTTGCCAAACGTCGCTTCATCTCCAAAAGCATCCAGGTGATCATCTAACAATTGGAAGGCAATGCCCAAATTCAACCCGAAATTGTAAATCTGATTGGCATTTTCTGCTGTTGTTTTTGCTACGATAGCTCCCATTTTTAGTGCTGCCGCAACCAAAACCGCCGTTTTGTATTCAATCATTTTGATGTACTGCTCAATTTTTACATCTGAGCGATCTTCAAAACAGATATCGTATTGTTGTCCTTCGCATACTTGAATTGCCGTTTTGCTAAACAACTTCGCCAAATCTCTAAAGATCACAGGCTCGTAATACTCAAAATATTGGTACGCTAAAATCAACATCGCATCACCCGAGAGAATAGCCGTGTTAATATTCCACTTCTCGTGTACCGTTTGATGCCCTCTACGCAAAGAAGCATCATCCATAATATCATCGTGCATCAACGAAAAGTTGTGAAACAACTCAATCGCCGTTGCTGCATAAATCGCTTTTTTCGGATCTTCGTTAAAAACATCCGCAGCCATCAACGTTAAAACCGGTCTGATTTGCTTTCCTCCTAAAGAAAGAATATAGGAAATAGGCTCATAAAGTTCGATGGGTTGACCATCTAATTGAATGGAATTAAGATAATCGGCGATCTGTTCTTTGTATTTTGCTATGGATTGCATGTTCAAAAAAATTTTGGTAAAAATACGCGTTTTTCAAAGACTTTTCGTTTCTGTACGCCATTCTACCTTTTGATTGCCGCAAATATCCTAAAAATAGATTAGTTATCCACTAGTTTTTCGCGAAAAACACGACCTTCCGCCCAACTCTCTTCCTTCTTCATCTTCAAGCGCTTTTCCCCGCTGGAAAATAAACCTCAAATCCCCTTTCTATCGCTGGAAACTTTTTGAAGCGTTAAAGTTTTCTTAATCTAAATGGAAACTTTAAAACGATATAAGTTTCCTAATTATATTTGCCCGACTAAAAAGAGATACATGGAAACTTTAATACTCGAAAAGGCTACTCATTTGTTTTTATCTCAAGGATTTAAAAGCATTACAATGGACGATATAGCCGCTGAATTATCTATATCAAAAAAAACAATATACCAACACTACGCTTCCAAACCGGAACTCATTGAAAAGAGCTTGGCTTACATCAACGAGAAGTTCTTGAAGTCGCTAGAAGCCGTTATTGCTCAAAACAGACCAGCAGTTGCAGAAATCATAACCGCTCACAACAATATGAATGAGGTCTTCGCTATAGAGACATCGGTTTGTTTGTATCAATTAAACAAATACTATCCGAAGATTGCACAGAAGCAAAAGATTTTTCACAAGAAAAAGTACGTAGGCATCATTGAGCGCAACTTAGAGAAGGGGATAAAAGAAGGGGTGTTTCGCGCTAACTTGGATGTTGAATTTACTGCTCGTCTACACATCGCTTCCGTAGTATTACTAGACGATCACGATTACTTTGAACCAGCCGAGTATACCCATATGCAGTTACATACGTTACACTTGGAGCACCACATACGAAGCATTACAACAGAAAAAGGATTGAAACAATACCTAGAATTAAAAGAAAGTATTAAAAATGAATAAGACCTTACTAACCTTATACAGTCTATTTGTTTCTTGCGCACTCTGGGCACAGGAACCGTTGAGTTTAAAAGAGGCATTACAATATGCTCTAGAGCACAAAGCCGAAGCTAGACAAGCAACGTTAGATATCACCAATAGTGACTATCAAATTCAGGAAGTGAAGGCCAATGCACTTCCTCATTTAAACGTAGAGGCCAATATTGCCAACAACGTCAAAATTCAGGAAATGCCGTTAACGTTAGGCGGACAAACGCAGATGATTCCCTTCAATTTAAAGTGGAACTCTCAAGTAACTGCTACGGCCTCTCAAATCTTGTTTAATCAAGCGGTATTTATGGGGTTAAAGGCTGCGCGTTCAGCGAAAGAGTTTTACATCATCAACAAAGAGCTAACGGATGAGCAAATCATAGAAAAAGTGGCTTCTACTTACTATCAAGTATTTCAGTCTAAAGCGATGTTGAAAACCCTTGAAACTACGATTAGCAGTACAACGCGCATGAAAGATATTATTGAGGATTTACACCGCAATGGCTTAGCGACCCAAATCGATTTAGACCGCACAAGAGTGAGTTTAAGCAATTTAAAAGCCAATAGACAGCAGATCATCAATGCCGTTGATTTACAAGAAAATGCTTTAAAGTTTTTCATGGGAATGGATTTACAAACTGCCATTCAATTGCCTGAAAACACCTTTACCATAGATGAGAGTACTATTCTTGCGGAAAATAAGATTGATGCTCGAACGGAAGTTCACCTATTAGAAAAGCAAAAAGAGTTATTAGCCTATAAACTCAAGTCAATTCAGGCCGATTACTATCCTTCACTAGCCGCTTTTGGAACCTTTGGTTATCAAGGCATGGGAGATAAATTCCCCTGGGGCAATAAACCGAGTGATGGCGTATTCTGGACGAGCGCTTCAGCCGTGGGGATTTCACTAAAACTACCCATCTTTAACGGTTTTGAAACGAGATCAAGAGCCAGACAAGCGAAAATAGACCTTGAAAAAATAGACGTACAACTGGAAGATACGAAACAGGCCTTGGCTTTAGATTTTTCCAACGCACAAAAATCCATTGAAAATGCTTTAATCACCATTAACATTCAAAAGGAAAATGTGGAATTAGCTCAAAGTATTTTGACGAATATGCAAAACAATTACAAACACGGATTAGCTTCTTTAACTGATTTGCTCAATGCAGAAAATGCGTATACCGAAGCTGAGAACAATTATACCACTGCCTTACTTGATTTTAAACTCGCAGAAATTCAAATTGTCAAATCACAAGGAGCGCTGAAAACCTTACTTAACTAATTCGCTTTCAAATTTCAAACAAGCATGAAAAAAATAATAACAACCTTAGTTCTCGTTGCCTTGCTAGGTGGAACTATCTATATATTAAACCGCAACAAAACCAATAACGACGCAGAAACAGCAATTGTAGCAGAACAAGATGCAACGATTACCGTTCGCGTTGAAAAAGCAAGTGTACGCGTTGTTGACGCTACTTATAAGGCGAATGGCAACTTTGTGCCTTACCAAGAAGTAACCTTAGCGGCAGAGACACCAGGTCGCGTAGCTAAATTACTAGTTGACGAAGGAGCACAAGTGCGTAAAGGCCAAGTTTTGGCTTGGGTTAATAGCGATCAAATTAGCGTACAAGTGCGCAATGCAGAGGCAGCTTATGCAACAGCCAAAGCTGATGCAGCTCGTTTTGAAAGCGCTTATACCACAGGAGGAGTAACCAAACAACAATTGGATCAGGTAAAACTAATGGTCCAAAATGCGGAAGCGAATTTAAAATCGGCCCAAATTACAGCTGGCGATGCCCATATCAAAGCTCCAATAGACGGCATTATAAACAAGAAACACGTAGAACAAGGGAGTTTTGTTGCTCCTGGTGCTCCCATTTTTGATTTAGTGAATGTCAATCAGCTCAAATTGAGAGTCAATGTAGATGAAAGTCACGTTGCGAATCTAAAAGAGGGGGATCTTATTGAGGTGAAAGCAAGTGTTTTCCCGAATGATCGCTTTGAGGGTAAGGTAACGTTCATCGCTCCTAAGGCTGATGTTGCTTTAAATTATCCCGTTGATTTACTTTTAACCAACAACAAAGACAATAAGCTGCGCGCAGGAATGTATGGTTCTGCTTACTTTGATGCGGATCAAAATCAAGACACTCCCCTACTTCTTGTGCCGCGTAATGCTTTTGTTGGAAGTGTAAACTCTAATCTTATCTATCGCGTTATCGACAACAAAGCAGTAGCTACCCAAGTAGTATCTGGCAGAAATCTAGGTGATTTTGTTGAAATCCTCGACGGATTAAAAGAAGGAGAAACGGTAATTACCTCTGGGCAAATCAACCTAACAGACCAAGCCCCTGTTTCTATTATTAAATAACGGCCTAAAGAAAGGATTGACATATGAAAATAGCCGAAATATCCATCAAACGTCCGAGCATTATCATTGTGCTATTCATTGCACTTTTACTCGGAGGTATATTTAGTTATAAAAACCTGAGTTATGAACTTATTCCCAAGTTCGAAGTAAACGTGATTACAGTAGCAACTGTCTATCCAGGAGCTTCCCCTTCGGAAATTGAAAATACCGTAACCAAAAAGATTGAAGATGCTGTTGCTTCTTTGGAGAATGTAAAAAAAGTAGAAGCCTTATCTTTTGAGAGCTTGTCAACTGTCATGATTTATTTGACTTCAGAAGCCAATGTAGATCTCTCGTTGAACGATGCACAGCGCAAGATTAATGCTATCCTCAAAGATTTACCCAAAGACGTTGACCCGCCTTCTTTACAGAAATATTCCCTCAGTGACTTGCCGATCATGACCTTGAGCGTGACGAGTAACTTAACGGAAAAGGAGCTCTACGATTTATTAGACAAGAAGATTCAACCGATCTTCTCTCGTGTAGCGGGAGTAGCGAAAGTAGAATTGGTGGGTGGAGAAGAACGAGAGATTCAAGTTTTACTCGATCCCAAGAAAATTGAAGCTTATGGTTTGAGCGTACCCCTGGTGCAACAAGCCGTATTGAGTTCCAACTTAGACTTCCCTACGGGAAGTGTAAAATCGGGAGATAAACAAACCCTCATTCGCTTAGCGGGAAAATACAAGAATATTGAAGAGATGCGAAACTTAGTTATTGCATCCCAAGGAGGAATAGACATCCGATTAAGCGATATTGCCGATGTACAAGATGGCATCAAAGAAGTGGAGAAAATTGCGCGTTTAAATCAGCAATCGACTATTTTGATGCAAGTAATCAAGCAATCAGATGCCAATGCAGTAACAGTAAGTGAATTGACACAACAATCCATTGCTGAAGTAGAAACAAACTACGCCGATATCCAATTAAACATTAAAACGGCCAATGATTCTTCTCAATTTACTTTAGAAGCAGCCAATGCCGTTATGTTTGACTTGTTCTTGGCCATCGTCCTTGTGGCTTTTGTGATGTTGTTTTTCTTACACAGTTTTAGAAATGCCCTGATTGTAATGGTTGCGATTCCGCTTTCGTTAGTAGCGACCTTTATAGGAATTTACCTGTTGGGGTATTCGTTAAACCTATTGAGTTTACTAGCCCTTTCACTGGTTGTTGGTATTTTGGTGGACGATGCCATTGTGGTAATTGAGAACATTCACCGCCACATGGAGATGGGTAAAAACAAGGTTCGCGCTTCCTTTGATGGGGCGAAAGAAATTGGATTCACCGTAACGGCCATTACCTTAGTTATTGTTGTCGTATTCTTACCTATTGCCATGTCTTCTGGCTTAGTGCCGAATATCATCAAGCAATTCTGTGTAACAGTAATCATTGCAACGATGTTGTCATTGTTGGTTTCCTTTACGATTGTTCCTTGGTTATTCTCGAGATATGGGAAAATTGAAGTCATCAAGCCAACCTCTTTCTTTGGAAAGATATTACACGGATTTGAAAAAGGATTAACTTCATTTACACACAGTATTTCTGGTTTATTGGTTTGGTCTTTACATTCAACACAAAATACAATTACTGTTCTCTTTATTGTAGCGTTAGCCTTCTTTGGATCTTTAGGTCTCCCTTCGTTGGGGTATATTGGAGGAGAATTTTTCCCTAAAACCGATAAAGGAGAATTTTTAGTTCAGTTAGAATTAGACAAAGATGCTTCTGTACAGCAGACGAATCTCGTGACCCAAAAAGCAGAGGCCTTCTTGCGTACCAAACCAGAAGTCGTGGATATGATTACTACCGTTGGGCAATCTTCCGAAGGATACGGAGGAAGTCAAGCGACCAAATACAAATCGGAGATTCACGTAATCTTAACGGACAAGAAGGAAAGAAGCGAAAGTTCATTTGTCTATGCGGCAAAATTGAAAAAAGAACTAGCTCCCTTGATGGTAGGGGTAAAAGTAAAAACAGTTCCTGTGGGATTAATTGGTGCTGAAGAAGCCCCATTAGCCTTGACAATTACAGGTTCTAATTTAGATGATGCGATGGAGTTTGCCATTCAGGCCAAAGATTTGTTGGATCAGATTCCAGGAACAATGGAAACGAAGTTAACTACAGAAACCGGAAGTCCAGAGATCAATGTCCAAGTCGATCGCGATAAAATGGCAGCCCTTGGTTTAGATATGTACACCGTGGGGATGACTATGCAAACCGCATTTAACGGAAACACGGATGGAAAATACCGAGCGGGAGAATACGAATACGATATCAACATTCGCTTCCAGGAATATGCGAGAACCACGATTGACGATGTAAAAACCATCAACTTCAAAAACAACCAAGGTCAAGATGTGAAATTAGAACAATTTGCTACGGTTAGCTATAGTTCAGGCCCCTCTATTTTAGAGCGCAGAGACAAGAGTCCGTCAGTAACCATTAAATCCCAAACCATTGGGCGTTCCCCTGGAGATATTGCCAATGATTGGTTGCCTCAATTTGATCAGTTAACCTTAAAACCAGGAGTAAAATACCAATGGACCGGAACAATGGAAGATCAAGAAGAAGGTTTTGGTACTTTGGGAATTGCCTTGCTTGCGGCTATTATTTTAGTATATCTGGTAATGGTTGCACTTTATGACAGTTTTTCTAAGCCGTTCATCGTTATCTTCTCTGTGCCTTTGTCCTTTATTGGCGCTTTATTAGCCTTGGCCATCGCCAATATTTCCTTAAACATTTTTACCATTTTAGGGATTATCATGCTGATTGGTCTAGTGTGTAAGAATGCCATTTTGCTGGTGGACTTTGCCAACCACAGAGTCGAAGCGGGTGATAGTGTACACGACGCCTTAATTGCGGCAAACCACGCGCGTTTACGTCCAATTTTAATGACGACAATTGCCATGGTTATCGGTATGGTACCGATTGCATTAGCCGATGGCGCAGGAGCAGAAATGAACAACGGATTAGCTGTGGTTATCATTGGTGGATTACTGTCTTCCTTGCTGCTCACCCTAGTTATCGTGCCAATCATCTACTCTATTTTCGATAAAATAGGCAAGCGATTTGGCAAAAAAGAAAAGCTAGATTATCAAGCAGAAATGGAAGCGGACTATGAGCCTAACCATCATTTTGTAGATCATCACTAGGCGCACATCCTCGTTGATCTAGATAAAACGAAATACAAATAGAGTAGAAAAGTAAATTTTCTACTCTATTTTTTTCTTAGAACTCCTCTTGACTTTCTCTAATTGGTTAAAAAACTGCTTTTTTGAACCTGCTTTTTGTCATTTTTTCATTCCGTAGCCCTGCTATGCAACTTAAAAATGCCTTTAATCAAACTCAAATAGTTAATTTTCACTTCAATCAAAAAAGTCAAGATCAGTTCTTAACCTAAAACAACTTTTTTTTCCGTCGGACTTCTTATTTTTATCGCTTTAACTATGTCATTTAATCGTGAAAAATAATTATATACAATCTTACTCTATTGCTGATATCTTAAATCGATATGAGCGTTTCATTGTTGACAAGCGACTAGCAGTAGTAGAGATTGGCCCAAAACACAGCCAGTATTTTGTTATTGGCAAACCCTATAAATTTGCTTCATTTGGCTTAATTCTCATCACTTCGGGTGAATGTGAGATTACCATTAATTTAGAGCCCACCAAAGTAAAGAAAAACGATATTCTCGTGGTGTTACCTCAACAATTCTTTGAAATTATCCACTTTACCAAAGACTTTAGCGTACAAGCTTTTTTTGCCAGTGGAGAATTATTCTTAGATGCGGGATTTCACTTAAAATCGAACAATCTATTTCATTTTTTTTCTTCTCAGTATCCCAAGATATTACCCTTGAATACCTATATTATCAAGGAAATCAACTATCATTTGAAGCGACTTAACAAACTTGTTTTTGACAAAGACAATATCTTTACCCATCAATTGATTCTCCATCATTTTTCGATTTTGATGTACGAATTGGGTCATTTTTACAACAAAAGAGTTTTAGCAAAAACAGAAAAAAAGACCCTTCGCAAAGAAGAGCTAACCAAAAACTTCCTCTTTTTGGTTTCCTCTCATTTCAAAAAAGAGCGAAGTGTACAATTCTATGCGGATCACCTATTTATCAGTCGCAAGCACCTAACGAAAATTATAGCGGAAGTATTTGGCAAAGCGCCCAAGGATATTATTGTAGAGACCATCATCTTAGAGGCGAAAATTATGTTGAAAAACCCTACTAATTCAATCACTCAAGTGGCCACTGAACTCAATTTTCAAGATGTCGCGCTTTTCAGTAAGTTTTTCAAAAACAGTACAGGAATCTCACCTAGAGAATTTAAGTTAATAAATTAACATTTAATAAAATTTATGCGTCTTTTAGACAACTTATTCCGTTTATTTAACCACTAATATTTCCGCAAAAATAGCGAGATTTGAGTCCCTTTAATGGAAAAAACAGCTCAAAACGCAAGTAACTATTATTTGCATATAAGACGCAAAACAAACAACAATGTTAAAAAACAAACAACAATATGCTCAACTAACGGCCCTTGGGGGTTACCTACCGCCAAAAAGACGCACCAATGCTGATTTAGAACGTTTATCGGACACTTCTGACGAGTGGATCATGAAGAGAACGGGAATCAAAGAGCGCCGAATTTTAGAAGATGGTCTAGCGACATCGGACATGGCTGTAGCCGCTATAAAAGAATTGTGTGCTGCATATCAAAAAAACGCAGAGGATATTGACGCACTTCTCATTGCGACTTCCTCCCCTGACATGCCCATGCCCTCAACAGCCAATATCGTTTGCCACAAGCTAAACCTCAAAAACGTATGGGCTTTCGACATGAATGCAGCTTGTTCTGGTTTTTTGTATGCTTTAGATATGGGGGCAGCTTTAGTAGAAACAGGTCGTTACAAAAATGTCGTGGTTGTCGGAGCAGATAAAATTAGCACGTATGTAAATAGCAAAGATCGCTCAACCAATATTCTATTTGGTGATGGAGCGGGTGCAGTTTGGTTAGAGCCTTCTGCAGAGACTGGAATTTTAGATGCTTTATTACTCAGTGATGGCAAGGGAATCGAATACCTCAACATCAAAGGTGGAGGTTCCTTGTATCCTCATGACGCTGAAGATTGGAATGAGGAGCATCGTTATTTAAAACAAGATGGCAAGGTAGTCTTCAAAAATGCGGTAACCGCAATGAGTGCAGCTTGTCAAACGCTCTTAAAAAAGAATGATCTAACCATTGATAACGTCAATTGGCTCGTTGCTCATCAAGCAAATAAACGCATCATTGATGCTGTCGGTAAAGAATTGGATATCGAAACACACAAAGCCTTAAATAATATTACCTATTCTGGTAATACCATTGCCGCTACGATCCCCCTATGTCTGTGGGAATTTAAAGATCAAATTCAAAAAGGGGATTTACTCTTGCTTACTGCTTTCGGCGCAGGATTTTCTTGGGGTGCGAGTTTATTACAGTGGAATATATAAAATCAAAAGACGCGGGATTTTATTGGAAACCCCCGCCATTTGTACTAAATAAATAAAAAAGAGGTCTCCATCGGAGGCCTCTTTTTGTTTATAATTATGTAAACGATAGGTTCTGGTTAGATTGCACGGCTATTAACTTAATTCCTCTGGGAAGTCAACACCTTTCTCTTGAAGATATTGAACAAGTTGTGCGTGCTTTGTTTGTAAATCTGAAGTACAATCACATGCAATAGGGCAAATTTGAAAAGGAGAGATTTCTAGAATTATAGCAATCTCATTTAATACATCATTCTTCAATTTTGTCTTTCCACTCTCAATATCAGAATAGGCCTTTTGTGAAATATTAAGCTTCATCGCTACATATTCCTGAGAAAAACCTAACTCCTTTCGCCTTGTACGCATCTTTTCTGATTGATTTTTACATTTTTGTGCTGGTGTTTGCATAATAAACCTCGTAGTTTAATAAATTATCTCACACAAAGGTAACACTTTATTATATTTTAGTTCCTTTTTATTAAACTTTATCGTACCTTTGGTTAACATAAACAACAAAATCAATGTCAAGCTTAAAATGAATGACTGAAAATTGATATTCAAAAAATTCATATATGCTTAACGAAAAAACTGCTTTCCCCAAAAGCAGTTTTTTTTATGTTCACTTTTGCCCTTTTCCTGTTCGATAATGAACACCCCCTCACCAATCAAAAAATACAAGATACTGAAAATTAGAAATTTAAACAAACATTAATCCCTTGGCATAGCTTTAGTCTTCTATCTATCAAATAAACCAACCGATGAAAACTAAACTAAGCACTTTTATTCTGTTTTTCACCCTTTCTTGTGTCAGCTTTGCACAAGTTAAACTTTCTGGCACCGTTGTCAATCCCAGCCAACAACCCCTTGATTTTGCCGAAATTTTATTACTTGACCAAAATGAGAAGCTACTTCAACATACCTACACGGATGAAACAGGTCAATTCTCGTTTGAAAACATCCCTTCCGATTCTTATACTTTACGTGTAAATAATCTCGGAATCACGCAATATGAAACAAGCATAACCCTAACTCAGGATGTGACATTAGCACCTTTGACTGTTCAAAACGACAAAATGCTAGATGAAATTGTCGTGGCTACCCAAGCAAAAGTATTTGAGCGAAAAGTAGATCGCACCGTGTTCAATATTGAACAATCTGTACACGCAAACAACAGCAATGCCAAAGACCTTTTAAAGCTTACCCCTGGACTAAAGGTGGATAAGGATCAAATCGCATTAATCGGAAAAAGCAGCATGCAAGTGATGATTAACGACAAAATGTTGCCTTTAACAGGAGAAGAACTGATGAACTACCTGCAAACTATTCCTTCTGAAACCATTCAAAAGATCGAGATTATCAGCACACCACCAGCAAAATACGAAGCTAGTGGCAACAGCGGATTAATCAATATTGTATTAAAACAAGCCAAACACAATTCGTGGAACAATCAGATCAGCACAGGCTTTGAAGCAACAGATAAAGCGTTGTGGAAAATTAGCGATGTATTCAATTACAGCAAAAACAAGCTATCCCTTGCTGGTGCAATGAATGCCAGTAGGGGTTACAACCAAGAAATTGGAAAAATGAACTTGCATTATCCTACAGAAACTTGGAATACTGTTTATCGCGAAACAAAACAGAACAAAGACCTTTCGGGTAGTTTTCAGTTGGATTATCAAGCGACACCTAAAACTGGATTCGGCGTTCAATATAGAGGAAGTAAAAACACGCAACAAACAACAGATAACAATCAAGTCGATGTGAATAACTCGGTTGATAACTTGATTAAAAACATCAATACGAAAGGAAAATCGAGTCCAGATTTCAACAATCACGCCATCAATTTAAATCTGACACATAAGTTTGATACTGTGGGTAATAAACTAAATTTAGACTTGGATTACTTTAACTACAAAATCAATAAATCACGAGTTTTCAACACAAATACGCACTATGTTGATAACTTTGTTAACAATGACCAACAAGCTCAAACCGAAGGAGATCAGAAAATAGACAATTACAGTGCAAAAATAGACTTAGAACACCCGTTTTCTTTTGCCAACTTATCTTATGGAGCTAAAGTGAGCGTTGTAAAAACAGTTAACAATGCTAACTCTTCTACCTTCAATGGTCAAACGACGCTACCTGAAATCATACAAGCCGATCACTTTATTTACAGAGAGAACATTCAAGCCGCCTACGTAAGTGCATCAAAATCATTTGGAAAAAAATGGGAAGCTCAGGTGGGTTTACGCGTAGAGAGCACGCAAACCACAGGCGAATCAATAGCGACGCAAACCACAGAAAAGACGAATTACACCGAACTTTTCCCCACGCTTTATGTAAGTTATAAAATCAATGAGGAGAACAATCTCTCCATGAGTGCGAATCGACGTATCAGCAGACCGAGTTTTTGGCAACTAAACCCCTTCCGTTGGTATGTCAATGAATACAACTATGTAACGGGAGATCCAGCCTTAAAGCCTACGTATGTAAATGCAATGAACGTAAACTATACCTTCAAGAACAAATTATTTATTAATGCATCCTATTCAAAAGTAACAGATCTTGCTTCTCAATATTCAAACATTGACACCGAAAACCATATCCAAGTATTGAAACAAGGCAACATTTTTGATGCAGCTAGTACCAACCTGAGTATCACCCATGTATTTGACACTTGGCATTGGTTAAACTCCCAAAACACACTATCGGCGTTCTACAATTCGAGTAAGTTAATTCAGGATGTTCAGGTAGACACTCACGATGGAATGGGGTACTATTTTAGCTCTAACAATACGCTTCAGCTCAATGCAGACAAAACGTTTCAGGCTCAAGTCGACTTTTGGTATCAATCGAAATTAAACAATGGAAACTGGAAATTAAAACCGATGTACGGATTAAACTTAGGATTAAAATACGCCATGTTAGACAAGAAATTAAACATTTCTGCTTATATGAATGACATTTTAAGAACTTCCCATTTACGTGCACAAGCAACTTCAGATGGTGTAAAACAACAGTACAATATGTATCATGACAATCGCTATTTCACCTTAGGCTTGAGCTATAGCTTTGGAAATTCTAAAATCCAAGTAAAAGAACGTCAAGGAAGCAATAAAGACATTATCAACAGAAAATAAAAAGACTTGTTCATAACCTGGTTAACAACTTTCAGAAACACCTGATTTACAAGCAATAAAAACATTTTAAAAGCAAAAGTTATAAACAATACTAAAATAGTAGTAACAAAATAGTTAGAACGACTACTTATAAGCATCAATCAAGTTATAAACAAAAAAAACACCACTTGTTAACAAACTTATCAACATTGTTAATAAGTACAGAACAACCTTATCACTATGAAAAATAAAATCACCTTTTTTATTGCCTTTTTTTGCGGGATTACCTTCCTGCAAGCCCAGAATACAATCAAGGGGAAAGTACTCAATAAAGACAAGCAACCGATAGATTTTGCTGAGTTGCACTTAGTCAAAGAAAGTAATGACCAATTAGCACAGCAAGGCTTCACTGCGGAAACGGGTGAATTTACGTTGACGAATATTCCAACTGCACAATACAAGTTAAACATTCACTACTTAGGTCAATTGTTATACACAAAAGAAATGTTGATTGACCAGCATATGGATTTAGGGGAGATTGTTGCAGAATCATCAACGGAACTAGGTGAGATTGTCGTACAAGCGGAAAAGAAATTAGTAGAACGCAAAGCCGACCGTTTGGTATTCAATACGGCAAATAGCGTTGCTTCTCAAGGTATGGATGCCATAGAAGCATTGACCAATACCCCTTTAGTCAAAGTGCAAAATGACAAAATTAGCATTGTGGGAAAAAGTAGTGTGACGGTTATGATTAACGATAAGATTGTTCACTTACAAGGGGATGCTTTGACGAATTATTTAAAGACCCTGCGTTCGGATGATATTGAGAAAATTGAAGTAATCACCAATCCTCCTTCCAAATACGAAGCTAGTGGAAACAGTGGATTGATTAATATCGTTTTGAAGAAAAACAAATCCTTGGGGATGTATGGATCCGTGAGTAGCTCCTATTCGTACAACAACTACAATTGGTATTCGCTCAATGGAAGTTTAAATTACCAAAAGAAGAAGTGGAATGTGATGCTGAAAGCCAATGGAGGAGATGGAAAATACGGCAATGAGAATACGTATACTTTTAAAAACGATACGCGTATTTTAGATTCTTATGCTAAACCAACAGGGGCTTATACTTCAGGAGGAATCAACCTGACCACCAACTACCAGCTATCAGACAAAGAGGTAATTGGAGCGACCTATGATTTATCCAAGTACAAAAATGACAATACGAATCCCAATACATCCAAATATATAGCCTTACCGGAGCAAAAAACAGATTCTATCATCAAGTCTATTACAGAAGCAACCAACAACAACATTTACCATACGGCTAATTTATTTTACGACCGCAACTTAGATACCCTGGGAAGCAAACTATCCTTAGGGGTAAATTACTTTTCTAATATTCCAGATGGAGCAACAGACATGAATGAATACGATCCCCAACACAAGCTTCGCAATTCAACTTATTACACCAATGACTTAAAATATCAGGTATGGAGTGGAACAGCGGATGTATCGTATAAATTGTCGTGGGCTGATGTTGAATTTGGAGGAAAGTACTCGAATTACGACAATAAATCCAAGGTATTTTACTACAACCGAATTGATGAAGATTTAGTTTATGACAATAGTCGCAGCAACCGATTCAACTACAAAGAAGATAACTTTGCTGGATATGTCAGTTTACACAAAAAATTAAGCGATCAATGGAGTGTTAAAGGAGGAATGCGATTTGAGCAAACAGAAGTAGAAGGTCATCTAGTAGAGACGAATGAAACATTTAAAAAATCATATGGCAAATGGTTTCCAACTGCTTATATTTCCTATGATCCCAATGAGAATCACTCGTTCAACTTCAATTACTCTAAGCGCATCAACCGTCCATACTCTGGCATTTTGAACCCATTCCGCTACTATGCAAATAGTTATTCCTACAACAGCGGAAATCCAGAATTAGACCCTTCATTTACAGATAATTTCGAATTGAATTACCTCTTTCACGGCTCTTTGTCTGTGGGGTTAAATTACTATCACATTACCAATTCGTTTGATCAGTATTCAACCTTAATTGACGATGTTTTTATCAGTACCTATTACAATATGTTGAATAGTGACAACTATGGATTAGACCTTTCATATAGCGATAAAATAACAGGATGGTGGCAAACCAGTACAGGAGTCAATACAAACTATTCGAGTTCTTATTACCGCAATAAAATAGCCAATCAAATTCCCCAAAATGGAGTATACTTTAGTTACTATTCACAAAACACGTTTACGGTGAATACCGCTAAAACCTTACATGCATTTTTAAACTGGTATCACCAAGTACCCCATAAATCAGACAATACTAAATATGGTTCGTATTCAGCGTTGACTACAGGAGTTAAAGCGAATGTATTGAACAAGAAACTCAACCTCAATGTTACCTTATACGATATCTTCAATACAGGTAAATCCAACGGAACGAGTTATTTCAATGACAACGTACAAAACTTCACCAACAGCTGGAATAGCCGAAGATTGACCATTGGTGCAACCTATACTTTTGGAGATAGCTCCAACAAAAAAAGCATTAAAGAGGCGAATTTTGAAGATAAAAGCCGAAGCAGTAAATAGCCCGTTTTAGCCTCTCGATTCACTTAATAAAATTTAACAAAATTATTTTTACAAAGACTGTAACAAAACAAAAACAAGAACGACCAATAGTTCAAGATTCCAGCGTAGCTAAGGTGTTGCTGGAAAAAAGTAAATTTTAATTCACAGGAAAGTCTGTTTCGCTTTCTTCTCTTCTTCACCGAAGAATATCAAAGTCTGAAGCACTTTTATAAAAATGGCGTGATGACCCATTTTAATTGATTAGTTAGTTGAACGTCCTTTGTATGTCCATACAAGGGACGTTCTTATTATAGCCATTGGTGTTCTTGTTTTACTCGAGGCTCTTGTAGTTGATTGGCAATTGCAAAAGTACGTGCATGCAACAACGCTCTTCTTCCTTCAGGTGTTCTGGTATAAACAACGCGATTCTTTCCTACTAATTTGGCCCATTGATCTGAAAAATAATCGACTTGTTTTCGGTTTATGCCTAAACAGGTGGGAACCGCGTGAAAATCAGCTTCGCTATCTTGAATAGGCAAGAGTGTTTTTCGTTCAATAACATAACGAGGATTATCAATAGGAGATAAAATTTCTTTCATACATGAGGCAAATACATTGCTTTCTCTCAAAGTTGCGCCTTCTAACGAACAGAATACACCTCCACCAAATTCTAATTCACTGATCACGTGTAATTTTGTTGTTGGGGTAGAAATAATCTCGAATTTACAAAGCGTATTACAGAGGGCTAGTCCAATATTTTGCACATCTTTTCGCATATCGCCAAATTTTCGATATAGGCGATAATACTTCACCCCTTTCCATCCAAAGCGAAAGCCTAATCCGACAACAAAGGTTTGAAAAACCCAATATCCAAAAGACCACAAACTAATTCCATGCATAAGAATTCCCCTTCCCAATCCGATAAATTGATAGGCTAAAAATAGAATCGCAGAACAAACAACAGTAAACAAAACAGAAACAATGGTCTTGTTCGTGTAAAATCGCTTCGCCTGTTCGATATTTCTTCTTTCTCTTGACGATGAAAAAGTTACCTTCACTCCTTCTACTAAGTGACTTCCCTTTTGAATGGCTGTTAGCCATTTCGCTTTTAATGCACTTCGTTGTTTGGCAAAATCCAACGTCTGTTGATTCTGTTTCTCCCTATACGTTGGATCGAGTACTCTCTTGGTATTTCCTTCTCTTAAACGATCTATTCCATTTGAAATACTGGTTTCTTCATGTATGCTACTATTTGATATACCAACAAACGTTTGAAAGCGTCGATGGACAATGCTCCAGTCTTTCCCTCCTTCAATCGCATCAGTATCCAAACAAGCCAAATGCCAAATATTAGCTGTTTTAGTTTCGTCTTTTGGATTGATACGAAAGGCACGTCCTCTAATCTGATTCGAGGTAATATAAGCACCAATTGAACTCGCTATAATCAAGGTATTAATCGCAGGGGCATCCCAACCTTCTCCGAGTAATGATTTGGTTCCGACTAAAGCGTTTATCTTTCCTTCCTGTACTAACCGAGTTACTAAACTAACAATATCTGCTTTCTCCCCAGAGGTGAGATGCAAAGCGGCATACTGATCATCATAGGAAAAGACATGACTAGAAAATGGTTCCCGTCCTTTCTCTTTTACCCATTGATTCAGCGTTTCTACACAAAGCGTAGGAACAATAACTATAGATCCCGTTAATACAGCCAATCGAATTCCCTTTCGATTGGTCCGACGAAGGGTTTCAAAAATAGATAAAACACCCAATTTAGACAAAACAGGTGGCGGAATTACGGTATGGCTGTAATACTCTTTTCGGATATAATCTGTTAAGATGACCATACGCAAATCCTCTCCTAAAAGCTCGTATTCAAAATCTAAAATTCGAACCATACTTTCTAATTTACTCAAACTAGAAAGCAGTAAATCATCCCCTTTATTATCATTTACCAATTGAACTTGTCGAAAGGAAATCAATCCCTTTTTCTTCAAATTTGCTTGTAGGTTGCGTTTATGTGCTTCGTATTCTGGGATTACAGTAAAAAAATCTTGTCCGTGAAAACAATAGAAATTCAGTACTTTTTCAAACCAAACAAGATCTAAAGAGGGGAGTTCATCTTGATCCAATCCCACTATTTTTAAGTGTACCTTATCGAGTTCTCTATCATCGTCTTTCAAAAAGATTAAACAAGCCACATAGGTGGTCAAATTTTCATAAATCCAATCCAAGTGATGCATCGGTTGTTGAAAAAGAGTTGATTTTTTGAGTATTTTTACCAAATCTGCATCTGTTCTTCCTTGAGTAAAAGCCTCAAAAACAATGGATTTGTGATAGAGAATTTTCTCTCGCTCTTCCGCTAAGGGTGTGCTGTAATAAATAAAATCTTGATGCGGGCATAAATCCCCAGCAACAATAAGTTCAGGAATTGCAATTTCTTCATCAACAGGTCCTGCTAAACCAATATACCGTTGCCATTCAAAATCTACTGCTCCATAGGGTGGTGTTGCGGTTAATCCAACAACAGTTGCTTTCAATTCTTTATCCAATAAATCTAGAGCTTTCCACCACTCTTTTCGCAGATGATGCACCTCATCAACAAGCAAGGTTTGAATGCCAACTGCTTTTAATTGTTGAATAATTGCCTTGGCATTCGCATTGGTATAAACTGTATTTTCTTCTTTTTGATCTTCATCAAGCTCTCCTTCATCTTCCTTTAAATAATTAAAGGCGGCATGTAATCCTTGATAGGTAGAAACAGTAAGAAACTGAGGGGATGTAATTTGAGTTGAAATCCAATCGGGCACTTCCTCTACTTGTAAAAACAACGAACAAAAACGATCAATCCACTGATTTTTCACTGCCAAGGTTGGCGCTAATATCAACGTGGGTTTATTGAGTTGCAGAATCACTTCTAATCCCAAAACCGTTTTTCCTGATCCGGGAGGAGCTACAACGTGTAATTTATTGTCTTTTAGATGCGCTTCTAATTGATCCAGCACTTTTTGCTGGTAGTCGCGCCAAGGATATTTGAATGCAATAGGGGTTGGAAACTTTTTCAAATGGTTGATTTTTCTTCCTTAAAAATAAGCAAGCTTTTCTAGGAAACAAAGCCTTTTAAATGTTTTTGCGAACACCGTATAAAGTCATATTTTTTTCATTATTTTGTAGAACTTTCAATACTTGAAACGACTAAACTGGCTTTCTAATTATCACAATGACGACAAAAATTCAATTTAAATTAAGTAACGATGTCCTTCTTACTGTTATTCAGATGGTTGAAAAAACGGATGACTATGTAGTACAATCTATAAAAGACGCTTTATTGGTTAGTATAAAAGAGGATTTACTTGCTAAACTTGAAGATAAGGCCAAGAATATTCAGAAACAAGTCTCTATTTTAGACCACAATAAAAAGCATGCCATCGTTTTAAAGTACCACGAAGCGTACACGATGTACAAACTTTTGGAGTTGGTTTACGAAAAAGAGACCTTTGCAGATCATCCCCATATCAAAAAAGTCAAGCGTCTTTTGGTGGATTTAGAGAACAAGGTAGAAAGTTTTACAACTGAAAATAAGGAGACGGATGAAACGCAAACCACGGCAGCTGCTTTGGCGAATTTCCCTCGATTAGGTGTCAATGAAATCATCATTGAAGAAGCCACTATTTTAGAAGGGGAGCTTAGCGAAGAAGTACAAGCAGACCTGCAGGAGGAAGACAACAATCCGGTGTTAGATCCTACTATTGATGTGAATGAGATCATCGTAAAAAATTATTCCATCTTTGATCTTTTGGAAGAAAGCCAACCTACAGATGCTCATAAGGAGGAAACAGAGAGTAAAGAAATTGAAATAGATGCGGCATCCGTTACTCTTGTGGAACCTGCAATCCAGGAAGAAGCGGTCGCTGAGGAAGTAGAACCTCAACAGGAAGAGGTTTTAGAGTCCCTTACAACAACAATCGAAGAAAATACAACAGAAGAGCCACTGGTGTTTACAGCAGAAATTGAAACGACAGAAACAACGACTGCGGAGGTTATAGAAGAAACCGAGGTAAATGAATCATTTACTGAAGAAACATTCATTCCCCAAGAGGAAACAACAATCCCTTCTTGGGCACAACAAACGACACCCCCAATTTTTGATGGTGTTGTAACAAAATCATCCATTTGTGTTGAATCTGAAGAAGAGGGAGCTACAGCTTGTACCCCAACAGAGCCTGAAGAAGATACACTCAACCTCTTTGAAGATACCGTTCTACCTATTCAACCTCAAGAAGAGAAGGTAGAGAAAACGGAAAAAGAGGGAAAGAAAGAAAAAAAGAAACCCGCCAAAGACCATACCCAACAGGGACAAATCAGTCTTTTCTAACTAAAATATCAAGAGGATGCCTAATTAAGTCATCCTCTTTTTTTATGGGTGGCTGGATGGTTGGTTTTTTGTTTTTTTATCGCACCGTGTATATTGTTTTTTGGTGTTCGATGAATATATCTCACCTATTTTATATTCATTTTGGTGTTCGATGAATATATCTCACCTATTTTATATTCATTTTGGTGTTCGATGAATCTTCACTACGTTTCGATTTTCACTTCGTTTCAATTTATGCTGCGCTCCGTTTCTTCTCTCTTCTCTCTTCTTTCTTCTCTTCTTTCTTCTATCTTCTTTCTAATTTTTTTCCTATCTTTGCAACAGTATTAACGAATAAATAATCAAATGGATATCTAAAATAAGTATTTCGTTTTAATCGCATAAGTGGTTTTCTACTTATCGGAGCAAACAATTTTTAATAGCTTCTATCTTTCCTAGGGCTGTAATACTTATTTAGTTATGTGAATACATATCCAAGACCGTGAGTAGTGGTGTACGGGCCACAAGTATTTTATACTCATCTCTCTTATTTTGATTATTATGTCTATCGTTATAAAAAATCTATCCTACGAACACGCGGATAAAACCCCTTTGTTTCAACAGCTCAATCTAGTACTCAACAAAGGAGAAAAGGCTAACCTTATTGGAGCCAATGGAACGGGAAAAAGCACCCTATTAAAACTTATTGCCACAACGCCTCTATCCGCTATTCAGTTGGATGGAACGGCTTATTATTTACCTCAAATCAACACCAACCAAGCTGCGGAACAAACGATTCAAGAAGCCCTGCAAACGGATAAGAAACTACAAGCTTTACACCGCATTTTACAAGGGTCGGTCAATGAACAGGATTATGTCGATTTGGATGATGACTGGGCAATTGAAGAGCATATTGCCCAAGCCTTGCAATACTGGCAATTGGAGGGAAAAGATTTATCCCTGCCTATGCATCAACTCAGTGGAGGGCAACAAATGCGCGTGTATTTTGCGTATATCCACATTCATCAGCCCGATATTTTGTTGTTGGATGAGCCCACCAATCACATTGACCAAGCCACGCGACAACTGTTGTTTGATTTCTTGGATCAGTACAAAGGGACGGTGCTTATAGTCAGTCACGATATCGCCTTATTGAATCGACAAGGACTTACCTTTGAGATTAGCAGCAAAGGGGTTCAGACCTACAAAGGCAATTACGATTTTTACAAAGCGCAAAAACAAGAGGAGTTTGCTTCTCTTCAACACCGTATCGATTCGATTTCTAAGGATTTGCGTCAGGTAAAAACGGAACAACAGAAATTACTTCAGAAGCAGCAAAAGGCGGTGGGACAACACAAAAAAGCGGAGCAAAAAGGGGGACTTCCGAAGATTGTAGTCAATACACTCAAGAATGCGGCAGAAAATAGCAGTGCTAAAAGTACTGAGGTACAAATGGAAAAACAGCAAAAACTCCAAGGGGACTTGTGGGAATTAAAAGATCAGTTGGAACAAGTAAAACCGTTTCACCTCTCGTTTAACAACTCCGATTTACACACTAATAAAGTGCTTTTTCAGTTGAAAGAAGTCAACTATCAATATGAAACTGCTCCTACAGCGCTTTGGTCTACTCCGTGGAATCTCGAAATTCGAAGTGGAGAACGCCTATTAATTGAAGGGGCAAACGGCACAGGTAAATCGACCTTACTGCATTTATTAGCGGGAAATCTACAACCTACTACAGGTCAGGTTGAACGGTTGACCAACAATATCGTGTACTTGGATCAGTTTTATAGTCTCCTCGATCACAGCAAAACGATGCTGGAACAAGCGCAAACCTTCAATCACAACGTATTGGATGAGGCTAGTTTAAAAAACACCCTGTTTCAATATGGTTTTCGACCAGAACAATGGTCTAAACCCGTTGCGCAATTAAGTGGAGGCGAATGTCTTCGCTTGACCATCTGTTGCCTGAATCTCTCTTTATCTTCTATTGATGTTTTACTGCTGGATGAACCGAGTAATAACCTCGATATTTTTGGTTTAGAGCGCTTATACGAAGCCCTAAGGGAATACAAAGGAACAATTGTGTTTATCTCCCACGATGTGAACTTGCGTGATGCGATTCAACCGAATCGCTTCATTGAGATGTGAATTATCGGTTAACTGTTAACAGTTATCGGTTAACAGTTAATTTTTCTGATTTAAGGGTATATTTTCTTTTATCCTAAATTCTCTTGATGAGTTAATTGGTTATTTGCTTAATTAGTTAATCGGTTAAGCCATCTAACCTTCCTAAACAGATTATCGGTTATGGGTTAATTTTTCTGATTTAAGGGTATATTTTCTTTTATCCTAAATTCTCTTGATGAGTTAATTGGTTATTTGCTTAATTAGTTAATCGATTAAGCCATCTAACCTTCCTAAACAGATTATCGGTTATGGGTTAATTTTTCTGATTTAAGGGTATATTTTCTTTTATCCTAAATTCTCTTGATGAGTTAATTGGTTATTTGCTTAATTAGTTAATCGATTAAGCCATCTAACCTTCCTAAACAGATTATCGGTTATGGGTTAATTTTTCTGATTTAAGGGTATATCTTCTTTAATCGATAATCTGGCAAAAAAGCAACTGGCGAAAAAGCACACTTACCACACCGTATCCACACACCGTATGTCATGCTGACGAAGGAAGCATCGCATCCGTCACTCAACGCTTGTTACTCAGCAAAATGGGCACAACGGATGCGACCCTTCGTTGCCTCAGGACATCGCGTACGCGATCGCGATAGGGGTAGTACTTCATAATCAAACACACTTACCATCGTACTGCGCGATACGGATAGTACTGTTGCTCTTTCAGTTCCGCATCATCGATAGCGTATATTTTCACCAATGCCGCCACTTCCCAGGCCCAATATCCAAAATACGTATTGACTTTGGTGCGTTTATGACTATCATACCAAGGGGCATCGCGATGTCCTTGATACCACTTTTTATTTAAGTAGGTTTTTATAAAACTAATGCTTTTATCTTGTCCTTTTACTAATCCATCCAAATGAGCATAAGGGCTTTTTTGGATATAAGAAGATCCTTGCATAGCATTAGGAAATCGGTAATTCACTAATGTTTTGAGCAATTCATCTTGAGCACCGCCTCGTTGAATAACCGCTACAATGCGTTTAAAATTTGCATCATCTACCTCACATAAAATACCCAAACTCAGCATCCATACCATCTGATCATACATCGCAAAACTCTTCGCAAAACCTTCCCAATAAAAACCGTCTTCAAAGGCTGTGATGGCCTCTACTAAACTTGCTGTTACTAGTGCTTTATTGGCTTCGGAGGAATAGAGAGCGATTGTTCTTTCTAGAAAGGTTGTAAAAATCATATTCTTCAACCCTATAACTCGATCAGAAGGTATGCTTCCAGATTTCACATAGTTAACTCCCTGTGTTATTGCTTCATTACACTCTTTTATAAAACCTAAAAAATCATTCATCTTATTACTTTTTTATTACTTTAATATTATTTGCAATAGGTTTTCCATTTTTATCTAGAGATTGTAAAATAACCTTATTATTCTTAGAAACACCAATTAAGACCCTTTCATATCCTAACGCTTGAATTTCAAGCGCTTTAACTGGTCCAAACTCCTGCCTCAAATTAAATAAAATCCACGCATCCTGCATTTGACTACCTCCACTCGATGTAATTTTTCTATTTAATTTAGGTTTCCACCAAGAAAATCCTTTTGTATTCATTTTTACTTCTGCAATGATGTATTTAGGAGGTGGAGAAGAGAATTCATAAACTGTATCAATTCCTTTAATTATAGGTTGATCTAAAAGAGTTACTTTTTTGTAATGAATAACAAATGCGACAGCTCTCACCTTGGTACTCAGTAAAATGGGCGCAGCGGATGCGACCCTTCGTTCCCTCAGGACATAGCGTATGCGAGCACGGCAGGGTTATCGTTTCATTACACTCTTATACAAAGCTTAAAAAATTATCCATTTTTACTATTTTAATGCCTTTTCCCTTCCCGCTTTTCCCTCATCAGTCTCAACACTTCCTTTTCTCTCTCTTGTTCTTCAGGTGTCATTAAGTCCCATTCTAACTGTCTTATTTGCTCTCTTAATAATTTTAAGTTTTCTAAATCATTCTTATTCTCCTCTATATATAGATTGAATTTTTCTTTTGAAGGAAACCCACCATAATTATCCATTCCATATTTCTTTTTTGCAACATTATCAAGTTTAATTTTTAAACGATCATACTCTTTTCGCTTATTCTCTAATTCTTCCATAATTATTTTTCACTTAATACTATAATTGTTATTTTCTCTAATTCGTTAATAGGGTTTTTACCTGGCTTCACACTCTCCACTCTAAAAACAGTCTTTGATTTAAACAGAACTTCTGCTTCATTTGGGATATTTGAAACAGCTTCTATTCGTTTTCCGTTTTTTCCGTGTACTTTAAATAACACATTGTCTGTTTGAACCATTCTCATCCATTTAAATAATGCCTCCTCTGAATGAGTAATTGAAAAAAAAAGCTAGTAAAAAGAAAAAAATACCTAATTATTTCGTTCAACAAAAGTTTTAAAATCTTGTAAGAAACCAACAAATTCATCATGTGATAAAACCAAATCAGCAGTTTTTTTTTTCATTTTTAAATCAAAAAACTGAACACCAAAATCATTGCTATATATATACAAATCATCTCCCTCTGTCTGATATTTATATACTTTATCCGTCTCTTTTGTAGAAAGGATTCCATCTATAAGTTGTTGAATAATTTGTGGTGTCCAATAATATCCTGTCAAATCTTCCAAAATTATTTCTTCTGAAGTAACACCATACATCATTAATCCATCCCAATCATATTTTTCAAATTTATATTTCATATTATTAAATTTTACATTTTTGGATAAGCATTTAAAATTTTCCCATAGTCATCAATTTCTAGAACTATATCAAAGCCACTTGTTGATTCTCCAATAAACTTACTTAATATTCCTTTGAACACAATTTCCCAAACAAAGGGACAAATTGCCATTCTCCCCTACTTACTACCGATGAAAAATACGATAGTGAGTCCAAAAGGATTATAAAACTATTTTTCCTTTTATTGAAATTTTCAATTCACCCTAATTTAATAAAAAAAGCCACTCCTTGTGGCTTTTACTTATAATTCATCAATGCTATCTACACCCAATAACTCTTCAAGAGAATTGGCTAATAAAATAGGTTCTAACTCATCATATCTAAAAAGATAGATTTTATTATTAACTACTGAATCCATTTGAATTGTTATCATGTGTCCAACACCTGTAACTGCAAATGGCAAGAAGTTTCCAGGGATAACATTCTCATCTATTATTAAATTTTGTACTAGTCCTCCTAATGTCAATTCCCCATACTTTATACTTGCAAAATCATAGGTAGAAGCATCTGAAAATTCTACTTCACCACCATTGTACTTAAGGTATAATCTCTTTAAACTACTGGGTATAACAATATTAAATGTTTTTTCAAAACTTAGTATATCTCCAATAGTGATCATTCTCTCTGAACTATTAATTCTAACTTTTTTCATATCTATCGTGTCAAATATTTGATTTTATGAAACTCTTCCGCTATCTTAACTGTACCATAATATGGATTACATTTTATATGAATTTTAGTTTCTACCAATTGCAATGTACAAGTGTTGGTCATAGGATCATAGTCGTCTAAATGATGCCACGTATATTTCAATGGTTTTTTATTAAGACCAGCAAGCTCATTTGCTAATTTTATATCTAAATTATCATCGCCTGTCAGTTTTATCTTCACAATATTCTTTTGTTCGCCAGTGACAGGATACAAATAAGGAGTATCTGCAAAATCAACTGATAATCCTACCTTCGATTTTTTAAGCTTAATTCCTAATTCGCTTAATGCTTTTTTATTTGGATAAAATACTTTAGATGGTCTTTTTCGTTCTAATAATTTCACCTTTTACAAACAATCAAAAATAAATTAGTCAAAAACAATAGGTATTTTTCCTTTTTTTGAGGCCTTTTCTATTGAACTAATAATTTCTTTTTTCTCGTTTTCTGTAATAGGCTCTTGTTCATAAGGAGGTTCCCAATTCTTAATAGAATCTATATCTGCATAAAATTTTGGTTCTGTTGTTCCTTCCCCTTGTATATACATCTCTTTCTTATTGTCAACAATAATTTTCATAGTTGAGGGGGTTAATATTGAATATTCTACTTTCATAATAGTTATTTAGATAATTAACGTTTAAAAATTATTTTTTCTTTTCTAGTTTTAGGGTCAATAGTTATAATTTTTGTAACATTTGGATTTTGTTTTAAAGCAGGTAATTCATAATTTTCCCATACATTTCCTTTTCTTAACTTATCACCTATTACGGCTCTTACTTCTCCTGACACTTGATTAGCGTATTCCCTTGATGTAGCTTCCCAAATTTTTGGTTTATCTTCCCATTTAGGCATATCTATACTATTTCTTTTTATTAATCCTTCCAGTGTAATTCCTTTCTTAGATTTTGAAATATTTAAAGCTACTAGTTCTCCCCCAATTCCATCAGTTTTTCCAGACCAGAAGAAAGCTTCATTTAGTGCTGTTTTTAATTTTGGCGTAATTCGCCTAACAAAAGATATAATTTCATATAATTCCTCTAAAGTATTTTTTAAATCCACTCCTTTTGCACTCCAAACCTCATCTAAACTATTGCGAACTGCTTTCGCCTCGCCACTGGCGATAACTTCTCCTTTATAACTAACAATAATCCCTTCTTTAGCAACCTTTCCACCTGTTATGACAGTTAAAAATCATTTTCCAAAACAAAAGACAACTATTCATTTCCTTTGCATATCATTTTTTCAGATAAAATTCCTTTGAACACAATTTCCCAAACAAAGGGACAAATTGCCATTTGCCCCTACTTGCTACCGATGAAAAATGCGATAGTAAGCCTGATAGAATTATAAAACTATTTTTCTTTTATTGAAGTTTTCAATTCACCCTAATTTAATAAAAAAAGCCACTCCTTGTGGCTTTTACTTATAATTCATCAATGCTAGTTACTCCTAAGAGTTCTTCTAATGAATGAGCAATAATTTCAGGGGCCTCATCTGTATCAAAATAAAATTTCACAATTTCACCTTTTTGACTTCCTTCGTTCGTGTTGATTGTAATAGGATTGTCAGACCAATCCAAAGCAATAGGTAAATATCCCTCTGGAATATTTTGTTCTATAGTTTGATGCATATTTATCATATCTTCAACCTTTTGTTTTCCATATTTTATACTTAATAAAACATCAAAAAAATCAGACTCCTCAGTTAATCCACCATTGAACTTTAAAATTAATCTTCTATAATTAATTGGTAAGACAAATCCCATTTTATATTCAAAATCTAAAATGTCTTGAAAATTTAATTTCTTCTCTATATCTTCAAATTTTCCTACTTTCATATTTACTTAATAACTTTCTATATTTAAGAACTTCTTTATCAATTCAACACTCCCATAGTGAGGTATCGACGCTCTATGTACGTCTTTGTCTACTAATTGCATTGTGCAAGTACCATCCATTGGATCATAGTCATCTAAATGATGCCACGTATAATTTTTAGTTTTCTTAATTCCTGCTAACTCGTAGGCTAACTTATCATCAAACCTCCTTGTTCCTGTTAATTTTATTTTCACGATATTCTTTTGTTCGCCAGTGACAGGATACAAATAAGGAGTATCTGCAAAATCAACTGATAATCCTACCTTCGATTTTTTAAGCTTAATTTCGAATCCTTTTAATGCTTTTTTATTTGGATCAAATACTTTAGATGGTTTTTTTCGTTCTAAACTATTGCGAACTGCTTTCGCCTCGCCACTGGCGATAACTTCTCCTTTATAACTAACAACAATCCCTTCTTTAGCAACCTTTCCACCTGTTATGACAGTTAAAAATCATTTACCAAAACAAAAGACAACTATTCATTTCCTTTGCATATCATTTTTTCAGATAAAATTCCTTTGAACACAATTTCCCAAACAAAGGGACAAATTGCCATTCTCCCCTACTTACTACCGATGAAAAGTGCGATCGCGATAGGGGTAGTACTTCATAATCAAGCACACTTACCATCGTACTGCGCGATACGGATAATACTGTTGCTCTTTCAACTCTTCATCATCGATAGCGTATATTTTCACCAATGCCGCTACTTCCCAAGCCCAATATCCAAAATACGTATTGACTTTGGTACGCTTGTGACTATCATACCAAGGGGCATCGCGATGTCCTTGATACCACTTTTTATTTAAGTAGGTTTTTATAAAGCTAATGCTTTTATCTTGTCCCTTTACTAATCCATCCAAATGAGCATAAGGGCTTTTTTGGATATAAGAAGATCCTTGCATGGTACGAGGCAATCGGTAATTCACTAATGTTTTGAGCAATTCATCTTGAGCACCTCCCCGTTGAATAACCGCTACAATACGTTTAAAATTTGCATCATCTACCTCACACAAAATACCCAAACTCAGCATCCATACCATCTGACCATACATCGCATAACTCTTCGCAAAACCTTCCCAATAAAAACCGTCTTCAAAGGCTGTGATGGCCTCTACTAAACTTGCTGTTACAAGTTCTTTATTAGCTTCGGAGGAATAGAGAGCGATTGTTTTATACAAATAGGCATCGAATATTGCTGCATTGAGTTCGATTTTTTTATTATTATCAACTTCTCTGTTTTCAATAGCTTTTTTAAACACTTCTATTCTCTTCCTTCTTACCTCTATATATTCAATAAAATTATTCATTATACAATATTTATATTGGTTCTTATTTTTTTCGCTGTTCTATCCAATGATTCTAAAATCATTTTGTTGTCTTTGGATACTCCCATCAATACACTTTCATATCCATTAATTAATATATCTTGATAAACATCTTCCATAACCGCTCCTTCTAAATTTGCCCGAATCCACGCATCCTGCATTTGACTACCTCCACTCGATGTAATTTTTCTATTTAATTTAGGTTTCCACCAAGAAAATCCTTTTGTATTCATTTTTACTTCTGCAATGATGTATTTAGGAGATGGAGAAGAGAATTCATAAACTGCATCAATTCCTTTAATTATAGGTTGATCTAAATACGTTACTTTTTTATAATGAATAATAAATGAGACAGCTATCATATTGTTAATCAATAAAATGGACGCAGCGGATGCGACCCTTCGTTCCCTCAGGACATAGCGTATGCGAGCACGGCAGGGTTATCGTTTCATTACACTCTTCTACAAAGCTTAAAAAATTATCCGTTTTTACTATTTTAATGCATTTTCCCTTCTCGTTTTTCTTTCATAAGCCTTAAAACTTCCTTTTCTCTCTCTTGTTCTTCAGGTGTCATTAAGTCCCATTCTAATTGTTGGATTTGTTCAAATAAATCATGTGCTTTCTGATATACATTCTTGTATTTCTCAACATGTCTTTTCAACTCTTTACTTGAGTTAAATCGTTTTTCTACAATAGGGTCTAATTCCCCTAATTGTTCTTTCAACTCTTTTATTTTTTTATGCTTATCCATCATTTATTTTTCTATTAACGTTATCTCAAAGATTTCTCGCATCAATTTCTTATCATAATAATAATTTATTTTCTCCACTCTAAAAACAGTCTTTGACTTAAACAGAACTTCCGCTTGATTTGGGATATTTGAAACAGCTTCTATTCGTTTTCCGTTTTTTCCGTGTACTTTAAATAACACATTGTCTGTTTGAACCATTCTCATCCATTTAAATAATGCCTCCTCTGAATGAGTAATTGAGAAAAAAGCTAGTAAAAAGAAAAAAATACCTAACTATTTCGTTCAACAAAAGTTTTAAAATCTTGTAAGAAACCAACAAATTCATCATGTGATAAAACCAAATTAGCAGTTTTTTTTTTCATTTTTAAAGCAAAAAACTGAACTCCATAGTCATTGCTATATATATACAAATCATCCCCTTCAGTCTGATATTTATATTCTTTATCCGAATCTTTTGTAGAAAGAACACCATCTATAAGTTGTTGAATAATTTGTGGTGTCCAATATACATTACTTAAATTACCTAAAACATCATATTCTGAATCTTCTATATTTACATAAAACCAAACAGAATCTGTTAATGATTTATGAATACTAAAATTATATTTCATTACGATTAAAAATTTATTACTTAATAATTGGATAAGCGTTCATTATCTTTCCAAGATCATCTACCTCTATTAATATTTTAAATCCATTTGTACTGTTATATTCATATTTATTCAGTAAATCTCTAGGGTTTTTAGGTAGTTTTCCTACTCCTTTTGCCATTGTATTTTCGTAAACAAAAGCTATTTCTTGTTTAATCCGTTCTAAATCCCACATAGAACTTCCAAAAAAGCAACATAGTCACAATCTATCAAACTCTTTGATAAAATTTTAAAATTTATCCTTTTATTTTTTAATGGATATGCAGTTCCAACACTAACTATTGGCTTCTACAAATTTTTTAAAATCCTCTAAAAACGAAATAAATTCATCATGTGTTAACTTTAATTCTGCTTCTTTTTTCCCTCCTCGTAAGTTAAAGAATTGTACTGCATAACTATTACTATAAATATATAATTGATCTCCCTCTGTCTGATATTTATACTCTTTATCCGAATCTTTTGTAGCAAGAACTCCATTAATTAGTGTTTGTATCAATTGTGGTGTCCATGTCTCAAACCCTAATAAAGCTAATAGTTCCCATTCATCTATTCCTTCAACACAATAAAAAGTATAATCAAAAACTTTTCTCAAATAAAACTTATAATTCATAAAAATTACTATTACAATTTTGGATATGCATTCAATATTTTACCTAAATCATCAACTTCTAAAACAATTAAAAAACCATTTGACGATTGTCCTACATATTGATTTAATCCTGTTACATTCTTCTTAAAAATTTTATTAATACCACTTGCCACTGTATTTTCATAAACAAAAGCTATTTCCTGTTTAATCCGTTCTAAATCCCAGTTACTTGGAAACATAGAACTTTCAAAACAAACACTGACCACACAGTATCCACACACCGTATGTCATGCTGACGAAGGAAGCATCGCATCCGTCACTCAACGCTTGTTACTCAGCAAAATGGGCACAGCGGATGCGGCCCCTTCGTTGCCTCAGGACATCGCGTACGGGAGCGCGATAGGGTTAGTGATACGAAGACCAAGTTCTTTGCCCCTCTCGAATCTCTTTTTCTGGATACATTTTTGTGTACTTCTTATCTAAGCTACCAAAAAAGATGGGAATATGTTCGGCTGGTGTGGTATCATAATCATTAATCATTGTAGTACCTAATGTATAAAGTTGACGAAGTTTAGGCATTTGTCGTACAAACTGGATAGAAGCTAAATTTTTACAGTCCATTAGTTGTAAAACCTCCAGTTCACCTAATTGACCAATAGGACTACAATCTTGCAATTTCCAAGCAATATCAATTTCTAAAAACTTTAATTTTTGAAGAGATGCAATCGCTGTAAGATCAACTAAACTACGTACACCCCCTAAAGACAGCCGTTTTAAATGGATAAGTTCCTCTATGCCGTTTAACGATTTGATACTAGCCGTTTTGAAACTTAATGTTGTGAGACTCTTTAAAGACGCAAGACTAGACAGATCTTTTTCCTTAAAATCTGAAATAGTTAATTGTTCTAAATTCCTTAGCGTTTGAAAATTTGAAATGAACTTTTTATTCCACATAAGAGACAATTCGGTCAATTTTGATAGTTTACTAAAATCTATTGGATACATTACATCTAAATGCAATCTTTCTAAATTAGTCATTTGATACAAAAAATCATAAGAAACACCATCCCCCCATGCCATAAAATTAAAATCAGAAATATCTTTAAAATGGATTAAAAATCTATCTAAAAAAAAAGAATCATTAATCTCTGTAAATGGACCGATACGCAATCCATATTTGCCAGAATCGAAGACTCTTCTTGCTTCTTTCAAGTCAGATTCTTCATCTAAATCTATTCTTTTACCCCAAGGTAACGCTGTGATATGCATATATTTCTTTAAATCAGGTTGTTAGAATGTTGTTGGTAAGTTATACTTTTTAGCAATTTTTAATGCTTTTTCTTTAAAAATTTTTCTGCCTTGAGGGGTTTTTAAGTCAAACCTTCCTCCAACAGGGTTTACTTTATTCAATAAATATCCCATATTGCCATTATTTGACATACTTCCTTTATACTTTTCAATAATAGTAAATTGTTCATAAATTTCTCGTTCAAGTGGGCTTGAATCAGGCATCTTATATATTGTAGGAGGGTTTTCTAAACTATTCAACTATTTCCAAGAAAATAATAACAACCACAAAAAAAGGGAAGCCTATACTGCTTCCCTTTTAACTTACTTTACAAGTACAAGTGAAAAAAATCACTCTCTTTCTCTTTTACAACGCTGCGATTTCCGTTGTATAATTGGTATTTTGATTACGCGCATCAAAACGCTCTGCAAATGCTGTTGCTTGTTGTTTGAAGTGCGTATATAAATCGTCTAAATTGTAAAACCCACTTTCTTTGTAGTACGGCAATTGAGGAGAAAGTTGCAAGGCTCTATTTCCTCCTTGTTTCATGATCGGCAACATATAACGAGCGAAGTTATAACGGTGAATATCCTCTGCCTCGATATCCCAAGTGGCAATGCGCTCAAAGAAAGACCACGTTTCTGGGTGGTTGATGGCATTCATATAGGACATCAACAAGCCCATTGAATAGCCCACCGAACTGTCGTATTGATCGTGTGCTTCATATTCCTCAAGCGCTTTGTTGAAATACTTCTCCGCTCCTGCAGCATCCCCTGCCTGCCAAGAATAGTACGTCAAACTACAAAACGTTTGAAAAGGCATGGAATAACACGTCAATTTCTTGTGAATTAAATCTTGTGCTTTCACGATGGCATCTTCTAATTTTCCTTGAAATAACAACAATTCCACTTCTGTATCCAATTCACAAGCCGGGCAATTCGACATATCATCGACTAATTCACTATTGGCAGCATCGATATAGGTTTTCGCTAAATCGTAATCGCGCAAGTGAAACGCCAATCCGGTTAACACATTGTAATACGCACGTGTACTGTAGCCGTTTTTCACCAACCTGCGTTTGAGGTCTTCTCCAATCTTTTCAATTTCATCCAACGGGATTAACGCACTGCGGTAAGCCGAACAATACATCCATTTGTATTCCCACAGGAATTCTGATTCGTCAAAGTAATCTTCATTGGCATCGCTGGTGTGTAGAATCCAAGCAAAAGCGGGGAAACTCTCATTGCAACGAGAGGTATTGCGCTCTTGGCGAATTAAGTCCAAACGCAAATCAAATCCCCAATCGATATCATTGTGTTGATCGGCTAATTGTATGGCCTCTTTCAACGCGACAATCTTGTCTTCTAAACTCTTTAGACCCTCCACTTTTAGCAGGATCTTTTGGATTTCTAAATTGTAATTCATAGCTATTTTTTTCTTTTATTTTCTTCTTCCATTCGCTTAATTTCCTCTTGAGCGGCCGTATTTCCATTGCGCAAATCAAAGCGCTTCGCCCAGTCATACGCACTGCTTCTATAGGCGCTTGACAAAGCTTTGAGGTCATAGCATCCGTCTTCTTGATAGAAGGAAACCGAAGGCGATAGGGTTAATTGTTTTTTCTCTGCTTGGTCTAAGACAAACATCATGTGGCGACTCAACATCAATTGTAAGTCGTCTTCTGCGTCCCTATCCCAACCCGCAATAATTTCGTAATAATGCCAAAGGGATTCATCGCCTAACAAGTGTAAGGCGTAAATCAAACGCGTTAATCCGTACAGCAAAGAGCTGTTCACTTCGGGCAATTGGCTAAACTCTTCTTTGGCTTTTTCCAAGTACATACGCGCGCGATCATCTCCATAGCGTACCATGAAATACCCCATGGAAACATAGGTTTCAAAAGGCAAGGAGAAATCGCGTATCTTTTTGTACTCCATTTGATGCATCAAAGCAATAGCTTCGTCAAAATGTCCCAAACGAGAGGCACTTTCAATCTCATTGTCATACGCCATCGCTTCTCCACAGATATCATCCAGGGCTTCTTCTCTTGCTTTGGCTACATAGGTACCACCGAGTTCATAATCCCCTACATGCTGGGCAAAACCCGCCATGGTGTAATAATAACTTCGTTTAGAAAACTTAAAATGGTCTAATTTCTGTTCTAAATCTGCCGCTATTGCATGTACTTGTTCCAAGGGAATATTCACATTGCCATAAGCGGAGCAGATCATCCATTCGTATTCTTCCAAAAATTCCGATTCCGACAACTGATCGGGATGCAAGCGCGCTTGCTCCAACAGCCAAGCGAAAGCCAACGGACTTTCAATACAGGAGGATGAACAGCGTTCTTCGCGTATCAACATGATGCGCAAATCAATGGCCCAACTCAAATCTGCATGTTTGTCTGCCAAGTATATCGCTTGTTTCAACTGAGCAATACAGTGTTTGGAATCTGTGTATTCTTCTTGAATCTGCAACAGGATTTTTTGTATTTCTAAACGATGTAGCATCTTAGAGTTCGGGTAAAAAGTTAGTCATCCCCAAGATTACAAATTGATAAAGGGCATGATTGAAAATATCCATTTCTTGCTTGTTGATCGTATAACCTCCCAACATCAACGCCTGTACATACAACACGTGTATCAGAGCTTCGAAAAGCTCAGGATCTTTAATCACCAACAATTTAGAAACCAAGTCGTTTTGTTGATTGAAACACAGGGTTGGCAACACTTCTTCTTGCTTTTTAAAGTGCCCCAGGGCTGCTGAAAAAGGATTGGCACTCTGGGCTAAATTTTGCATGCTCTTGTTGCTCAATGCTTCTTCATTGGCAATGTAAATCGCCGTAGTATCTTGAGGTTCAAATCGCTTCACCTCTACTTTACAGTATTGTGCTTTTAGTATTTTATTGGCTTTCTCAATGAAAATAGCAAGGCGATCGTCAGTCGTAGAGGCCTCTTCAAAACTATTTAAAACATCGTTGGGCTTGATTAAGTCAATCGTCAATTCTGGATTACTCGCTTTGATCTTTTGAATTAAATCCGCCTCATAGCTATACGCGGCATTGATGACCAATTTCTTTTGAGAACCTGCAATGCGTCGAATTTGTCTAAAATCATCCAAGGAAGGCGTATAGAAAATCGAACCGTAACTCGTTCTAATATCTCGAAACAACAAAGTCCCTTGATTAGTTTCAAAAGGCAAATAATCTTCAAATAATTTGAGAATTTCATTGTCTGAAGCCGCCAAGGATTTAATATACAAATGGTGAATGGAGATAATCTGTTCCAGCTTCTCTAGATTCGACACCGACAACAGTTTTAAATAATCTTTAAAACAAGTGGTCAGTTCTTTTTTCGCCTCTACTAAGAGGGCGTTATTCATCAGTGATTCACGCGAAGCCGTTGGTTGCAGGCTATTGGAGTTCATAATACAACGCACAAAAGACGTCCATTCCGGTAAGAGATTGGTCGCTTGATCACAGAGATACATGCGCTTCAAGAAAATCTTGTGTTCTTTAGAAGTCGTCATATTAACTTTGTTGGGAATCACATAGGCCATTCCCTGAATATCTCCTGCTTCGGAGGCAATGGGAAATACGTCTAAAAATTTCGTCTTAAAGATCTCCTTTCCATAGGCTAATAAGTCTTCTTTTGACGCTTTGGGATTCATCCAAATCGGGTTGCCATCCGATACGATTTCTTCCTCTCCCTTTTCGATAAACTTAATCTCAATAGGCAAGGCGCTTCCGTAGAATAAGACATTTTGCTTTACTTCTTCTCTTTTAAACAGCGTTCTCCAATTCTTCTTGGCTTGTAAAATCACGCGTGTTCCCACTTCCGGCAACAAATCGATCATTTCCACCTCATAGGTTCCATCCGCTCGTCCAATCCAACGCACCGATTCTTCTTTGTACAAGGAACGAGATTCCACCACAATTTCTTCAGACACCACCAAACAAGAGAGCAAACCAATACCAAAACGACCAATGAGGTCTTTTTCGGCTAATTCGCCTCTTTTCGAACTTTGTCCAATTACAGACAAAAACTGGTGCATATCCTCTAGGGTTAAGCCCACACCATTGTCTTGAAAAATCAACTGATCGCTATCAAAAAACAGGGTTATTTTACCCTGAAACACTTCATCAATTCCCTTTCTAACTGTAACGGCATCAACGCCGTTTTGCAGTAATTCGCGAATAAAAACCGTTGGTGAGCTATAAATATGCTCACTCAACAGCTCTATCATTCCCTTCATATTCACTTGGAATTGATAATTCTTTTTATTGTCCATTATCTTCTTCTTTTTCTTGGGCCACCGATAATTTTCTGTGCATCTTCATTTCCATTTTCAGCAGCTTGTTGATACCAATGCAAAGCCAATTCATCATTTTGCTCTACACCTTCTCCTTTTAAATAACAATTACCCAATTCATATTGAGCCGAATCATAGCCTGCATTCGCTGCTTTTTCAAGGTAAGCAATTCCCTCTACCGCTTCTTGTGGTACACCTTCTCCTTTCACTAACATAATTCCCACATAAGAAGAAGCTTCTAAGTGACCTCGATCTGCAACAGCTCTCAAATAATACAGGGCTTCTACATAATCTTTTTCTGTTCCGATGGCGTAGTAATAACACAGTCCCAAACGGAAATAAGCGGCATCATATCCTCTTTCTACGGCTATTTTATAGAACTGAAAGGCTTTCTTGTCATCGCGTTCCACGCCAATGGCAAATTGGTAACAGATTCCCATTCCCTCTGAAACATAACCGTGTTGTTCGGCTGCTTCGTAATATGGAAACGCTAAATCATAGGGTTGATCTTCATCATAGCCATATAAATAGTAATCCCCTAAAGTCAACATCGCTAGAGCCGAACCATTTTCATTGGCTTTCTCCAACCAGTATCTCCCTAGTTCTAAATCTTTCTCTAAACCATAAGCATAGAGGTAATACGTACCTAGTTTATATTGTGCATAGCTGAATCCAATTTCAGCTGCTGCTGTCATATATTCTACTGCTTTTTCAGGACTTTCTTCTATTCCCCCTGCACCTTCTTCATAGGCTAAGGCTAAATCGACATTAGCATCGTTATAGCCGTATTCCAACGCTTTTTCAAACAATTCAAAAGCTACGGTGCGATTTTCGGCTCCTCCAATTCCGTAGCGGTTGCAACGAGCAAATTGGTATAGTCCCTCTGCTAAATCTGCATTCGCCGCGATTTCGAAATAATCCCTTGCTTTTTCAGCATCCACTTCTCCCACTAATCCATCTTCATACATATACCCCAAGCGAACCGCTGCAAAAGGATAGTTGTTTTCTAAAGCTTCTTGATAGAATTGTTCTGCTTGTTCTGGATTGGCTTCTAGTCCGTATCCTCTTTCTAACAGCATGGCCAATTCCACTTTACAGTAGTTTGAATTGTATAGTTCCACTCCTTTTTCGTAAAACGCAATGGCTTTGTCTAAATCTGGATTTTCGTGATAACGGTAGTATCGTCCAGCATATTCAATTCCCAATCCATTGTTGCGTTCTGCGGCTATTTCATAGAATTCAATGCATTTCTCCAATTCTTCTTCTGTGCCAAACTCGCTTGTTTGATACCCATATCCCAAGCGATAAGGCGCATAGTCATCCCCTAATTCCATCGATTCTAGCAACAGGGCTTTTGCCTCTTCTACGTTGTGTTCCATCTCTTGGTGTTCTAACAACGCTATGGCTTTTTCGTTCATTGCACGGGTAGATTTAGCCGCAATTGCACGATCTAAATATTCCATGGCTTTGTCGATGTTTTTGTAATCGCTGTGGTATAGGTATAAGATTGCCAATTCCAAAAGGGCTTCATTTGAGCAATATAACACTGCTTTTTCCATTGTTTGGATGGCTTTTTCAAATTGGGGTTCACTTTGATCAGTAGGATATAAATAGTAATATCCTTGTACGAAACCAGCATAAGCAATGCCGTGTTCAAAACCGACTTGTAAATAAGAAACTCCTTGTTCAATTTCATATCCAAGGGGAGCGAAACGCGTATTGCAAATCATTAACCCCATCATATAATTACAGTAACCACTGTTGTGTTTGATTCCTTCCAAGAAAGTTTCCGCTGCCTTTTCATCTTCTCCCTCGCGTAAATAATAATCTGCTAAAACATATAATCCGCGTTTTTCTACGTGAATCAAATCGTGGTATTTATCTAAAACAGCTTTTCCCTCTGCTGCAGATTCGCAAGCGCGAAACTCAATATTTAAAGCAAATAAAGGAGCTACGCTATTATCTGCTGCATAAGAGGACTGAATTAACGCCAAACCTTCTTCTTGATTTTGTTCAAATCCAAGACTTCCGTAATAGGTATTGTACCCCACAAAGGCTTGAGCAGTATGATCACCTGCCTCATATCCTTGTTTCAGATAAGCGGTTGCTTTCTCATCATCCTTAAATCCAAAGCGAGCATTCATGTACAATTCATGCATAAACGTATAGGCTTTAGCATATCCTTTGTCAATAAACAACTGATTCAATAACACTACATCGTCAAACCACAGGGCATAGTCTTTGTCATTTAAATAAAAACTACTGCGTTCGCGATTGGACTCTTCGTTAATTTGCACGTATAATTGTTGGAAAACAGTTGCTTCTTTTCCAATTTGCTGAGCCAGCATACACAGCGCATGCGCTTTGAACCAACGGATAGGATCCGCGTAGTCAGCTGCATCAAGATATGCTTGTGCGGCATCACTTAAACTTGCTTGCCCATTGGCAAACTCACTAACATAGCTTAAGTATTTTACATTAAACTCGCCCATAATTTTTCTTTTTCTAATAAAACAATTTTTTACTAGGTCGATGAACTCAACCAACAACAAATTTATGAAACACCCGCGACATAATTTGTTAATTCTGAAAAAGTGTTCCATCTAAAAAGGAAAAATCACCAATTTTAGGGAATGTCAAAACAAGGCACAAGTACTACAGCCCCAGCGGTGTACCTGTTATTTCGATAAAAAAAAGGAAGTAAACGAAACCTAAGCGTGTAAATACTTTTTATTCACGCGAGTGGAGGCAATATAAGAGGCGATAAAGCCCAAGATAAAAATCGAACCAAATACAACGAAAACATCGCCAATATTAAATTCTACTGGATAAGCGAATCCAGGTCGGATAAGAATCAAGCCAAAATGCTCTTGAATCAACACCCCAATAATTCCCAAGGCAATGCCTATTAAACCACCTACGGTACTGATAATCAAACCTTGAAACAAAAAAATACGCTTCAATTGTTTCAGAGGCACCCCCAAGTCATTCAAGGTTTTAATGTTGGCTTTTTTCTCCAAAATAATCATGAGCAACGCTCCCACAAGATTGAAGAGCGCGATAATCACGACCAATAAAAAGATAAAATACACCACTGCATTTTCGGTATTCAACATGCGATACAAGCTATCATTCAGCTGAATGCGGTTTTTTATCACCACGGTATCACCGAGTACTTGCTCAATAAAAGCCGATGCTTCTTTTTCTGTCACCCCCGGGTTTAAAGCAAATTCGAGATTGGTGTATTCATTTTCCTCCAAGCTCAGTAAGTGTTGAGCGAGTTCAATAGCACAAAAGACGTATTTACTATCCAATTCTTCATTGCGCAGCGAATAAATACCCACAGGATGAAGATACGTGCGTAAAAAGGCGTCTTCGGGATTACTTACCACACCTGATCCAGGTTTGATTGACAAGGCTTGTAAGTTGTGTTCAATATCAAAGAGTCCCATGGACAAGAGATAAGCCATCCCCAGTCCTGTAACAACCTCATCTGACCCTGGCTCAATCCAATGTCCTAACTCTACTTTTTCGGGAAATTGACTCACCTTCGGAAAGTCAGCATCCACGCCTTTGAGTATAGCAACGGTTTGCTTTTCATTATAGGTAAAAAGCAAACGGTCTTCTACTATTCGAGCTACTCCTGAAAAGAGATCCGATTGACTCAACTCTTGGTATTGCGTTGGGTTGACTACAAAGTTCTTCCCGTGTTTGCTAAAGGCTTTGAGCTCGGGATCTAGCTCATTGGTAAACGATAAACTAAACGAACGAAGTCCACTAAACACAGCTAATACAATGAGCATGGCCATCGCACTCACGACAATCCCAATAGAGGCAATCGCCGTAATGACGTTAATGGCTTTGCTCTTGCTTTTGCTAAAAGCGTAGCGTTTGGCTATGTAAAAGGCGATCTTCAACGGATTACTTTTTCTTTCTCTTTGCTAATAAATCAGGGTTAGCAATTGGGTTTTCGTCCCCTTTTAATGCTTTGTCAATTTGGTCGATATACTCCAAGCTATCGTCTACATAAAATATCAAATCCGGCACTTTACGCATTTGGTTTTTAACGCGTTGTGCTAATTCGTGCTTGATTAGCGGCGCATTGGATTGAATGGCTTTTAATAATTCTTTTCCACGCTCTGCTGGGAAAATGCTCAAAAACACTTTCGCGATTGATAAATCTGAGGTGATATTAACTTTAGAAACTGAAATAATCAAATTGCTTATTCCGTTCTTGCGCACTTCTCCTTGTAATATATCTACTAGGTCACTTTGTAGAAGCGCTCCCATCTTCTTTTGTCTATTTGTCTCCATGGTGCAAAAATACAATTTTTTGCATCATATTTTTTTATATTTCACGCCTCTATTACTTCTCTTCGCTAAATTTCTTATCTTTCTTCTGAAAGCGGGCAAAATCAAGGGTGTTTTACCGTCAAAAGGGTGTAATTGAACCAACTACATCCATCAAAGATCTAACGGTGGATTCTCAACTTGAGCAAAAAAGAAACGGACAGCTAACAAATCACTTCCCAACGGGGGGTAATCCCCAAAATCTTGGGGGATAAATATATTTTTTTTTGACTGTATTTCTTGCAAAAACCAATATTACGCAGTAATATTGCAACCGCTAATCGTCAATTTGACTGGTCCTATAACTCAGCTGGTTAGAGTAGCTGACTCATAATCAGCAAGTCCCTGGTTCGAGCCCAGGTGGGACCACAAATATTACAGTCAAATAGGCCGGTCCTATAACTCAGCTGGTTAGAGTAGCTGACTCATAATCAGCAAGTCCCTGGTTCGAGCCCAGGTGGGACCACAAAAGAACCCCTCAACACGTTGTGTATGAGGGGTTTGTTTTTTTTAGGGGATTGATTAGGGGACAAATAATATATATATTCGTGTTAAAATAAAAATAAAAAAGTTGAGTTAGCTAACTCAACTTTTTTATTTTTACATAGTACTCTAATTGCTTCTACATGTTTTTTCAAATTGATCTTCTATAATTTGCTTTACTGTTTTTACTATTTGATCACTTTGAATAATCCTCTCTATTTCTTTACTAGAAATAAGCACAGATAAAGTATCTTTTTTAACATTTGAAAATTCAGCATTAAAAACCTCAATATCAACATCTTTTGTTGTTATCCAGAAAATTAATTTAAACAAATCCGCTGTATGTTGTAAAGAACTATTATTTAAGCTCTCTTCTGTAATACTATCAATATATTCAACAGCAATAAATGGTTTGAATTTATTAAAAAAATTATCCGCAATTTCATTTCTAACTAAAAAAGACATATTATAATCCTTTACTTCAACATCATTCTGCTTTATACTATTAAACCCCATAGAATAAAACAAAAATCCTACAAACCTATTACAATTAATCTTGAAGGATTCTAACGTATTACTATTCTTTAAATTTTTATAATTAACTTTTAATTCAGTAGTATTAAAACCTTGATGTTTTGTATCGAAATCTTTAAACACCTGAGTTACACCTTTATTTATTTTGGTAGAAAAAACTTCAAAATCTTCTTTTGGAAATATTCCTGCGATTCTACCTGTTGAAAGTATATCGTTTAAATCTTCCTCAAACTCTGATACATAAGCACTCATAATAAGTACTTTTGCAAAAGAATTAACCTTAAAAATGCGTTTTATGATATCAAATCCATTAATAGAAAAATTATCCATTCTCAAATCTACAATTGCTAAATCGTAATAGGAATTATCTACATTTCTTATAATTTCTTCTTCAGTACAAGCGACTAAAACATCCGCATCAGTACGATTAGATTCAAGGAATTTTTTAAGGTTATTTGCCCCAAGCTCCTCATCATCAATAATTAGGATAGAATGATATTTCATATTTACTTAATTTTCCTTTTATATAGGTAAAGATAGGCAAAAGATAGTATTATACTTATCATCTTTTCCTAAATATTGTATTTGACCACCCAATGATTCCGAAACATACCTAACATGACTTAAGCCAACTCCTGAACCATTTTCTTTTGTTGTTTTATAAGGCAAAAACATATCGTCTTCTAATCCTTCTTCGACTCCTATTCCTGTATCACAAACATAAAAATTTACAATATTATCTTTCAATATTATTTTAATTTTAATTTCAGGAGCTCTTATTTCAGGGTCCAAGAACTCATATGAATTAATTACAAGATTATTTAACAATTGTAATATTTGATGGAATACTTGATTAATAATTTGATCTTTTGTTATTTCTATGTATTCAAAACTAAAATAAATCTTATTTTTCTTTAATAAAGCTCTATGAAGGCTTTCTAGAGCTGTAGTTAATTCTTGAATTGTAAAGGATTTTTTTTCTCGATCTGAAGACAATACTTTAAACTCTTCTAAAGCTGCTCTTATTCCAGTTACACAAAGCTTTGCAGAAATAATATCTTCATCACTAATATAATTATTTTTCAGATTTACTACCAATCCATCTAAATTATGAACTATATTTTTTATATCATGACTTGCAAAATTTGTCAATAATCTAACAAAATCCTGTAAAGCGCGATACTCCTGTTGAGCTACTAGTTTATCTTTTTTAATTCGTTCTTGTAAATTTTCTATCTCTTTAGAAAAAAAATCAAAATTTTCTTTTTTTTCATTTTCTAACTTCTCCAATCGCTTACGAAGAATAATTAAATTCTTTTCTGAATTTTGCCTTTTAGGAATCATCTATACTATATTAATTACGAACAAATCTATGATTTCTTAATTTTAAATACTCATTATACAATTTAAAAAGTTCTACATCTATTTCAAATGGAATATCAGCTTCTTTAAATGATTGAGAATTAATCTCATCATAATATTTGTTTAATTCAAAAATCTTCGAATTAAATATATTATGAATTATTATTAATAATTCTGTTTCTAATAAACCACAAAGTGGATTTTCATAAATAACGTTTATCTCCTTTTTTATATCTACCCCTATATCAATAAAAAATGCGACTCCAGACATATAAGTTTTATCAACAGATTTTTCAGTTTTAATTACCACTACCTTTGAAATAGTGGAAGTCCTATTGATCCTTGAAAAATCATTAGAACTCAAAGCAAATAGTTCTTTATCAATTTTATTCCCAAAATACTCTTTATTCAAATATAGAAATAGTGAATCCAAACTATTATTTAAACAAAAAATATTATCTGAAAACACCTTCTTAGTTTTAATCTTTTTAAGTAAATAAGGTAATCTATCAATCACTAAATAGAACACTGTTGCTCCAATAATACTGTAAGATAAATTCTTATAAATATCATTTATATTGTTTATTGTTTTGTCATCAAATGTAGTATTAATAACCGGATAAAAATTCACTGATAAAATCACAATTACAGATATAAAATTTATTATAATCAATAATCCAATAACTAGGGTACTATCTTTCATTATATTTTTTTAATTTTGTTATCTTTTTCAAGACTACTATAAATGGCGTAAATATTTTTTTTATTTAAAACAATATTTTTTTTCTCCAATTTAGCTATCAAAAACTTTATCCTTTCTTCCTTAAATGTGGAAGAAACATTTGACAACCTTTCAACTAATACAAAACACTCTTCATTAGTTAATTTACTAATATCACCGAAAAAAAACTTAATAGCATTGGCTAAACCTAATATTTTATTTTCAAATCTAACAGAAGCTATATAAAAATCTAAAATTTCTTTTTTAGAAAACTGTTTATTTAACCAAAAAGAAAACAAAATTTCAAAGATCTTCCTTTTAAGAGCATTTTGTCGTGTTTGTATAAAAAGTGTACGAGTTAACTGCATCGTTATTGTTGAACCTCCACTCTTAACCATTATAGCTTTTACCTTATTATTATGGTAGCTTCGATAAACTTTAAATTGGCTTAAAGCACCACGCACCAATGCTTTAAAATCAACACCATTATGCTTATCATAATTATGATCTTCTATAACTTTTAAAATCTCATACATACTATTATAATCAATATTTAGTCTCTGTAATTCAATGACTGATAGTTTAGCTCTATAAAGTATGTATTCTGTATCTAAGAAAGCTTTTAATTTAAATATGTTAGCAAGTTTTTTAATATAAATTAAATATAGGTTTTCATGTCTATCTACTAAATTCTTTCTGAATACATAGTAATAAATAAAAGTAATTATACAGTTTCCAAAATACCAAGGGATTTTGATTTCTTGATTAATATTAAAAAACTTACTAATATACATGATTGTAAAAGAAAAATCTTTCATCTCTATACTTGAAGCAAATAGTATATTTAAAGCAATAGTAAGAATCCAAAAAGGAGTACTTCGAAAATTTAGCCAACCTGCAAAAAATTTAATTGCGAAAGGATTAGTTGCTCCTTCTACACGCCAATTTGGCAAGGTTAGATTAATATGTCCGTAATCAATTCCAAGCATTAATCTTAGAGTAATCACTTTTCTAGCATTAAATATAATTTGTTTTTGAACTTCTATGAAATACCTCAAAAGAATAGCTCCAAAAATAAATATAACAAAAACAAATATTAGAGAATACTCTTTTATATCAATTGAATATTTTTCTTTACTAATAAATAACGGGATGATAATAGCAAAAGCTAATAAAATTAAATTAGTAACTTGAGCATAAGCTTGTGTTTGTGTATTAGCAATCTTCTGAGCCTCTTCGAATTCTTTTAAAAGCACGTCTCTACTTTTTTCATCGAATTTATATGTCGGAAAATATTGTTCTCCTTTCGAATCCATAAAACCTTCTTAATAAAAATAATAAGTAAAAATATACAAACTTGTACTAAGTCACAAAACAAACCCCTAAACCATTTAAATTTAATACCTAATCTTAGCTAAAATCTAAACTCTTACTTACATTTGCATTAGAAAAACATTACGAACAAGCGTAATCTATCGTTATTGGTTTATCAGAAATTGCGACCTTCAGATGACAGCCAAAATAGCGATAGACTTACGCCCGTGCCTAATATTGGCGTGGGCTGAGTCTGTCTGGCTGTTGGGTTGTCGCAAACCTCTGATAAGGACATGATCTTAGTTTCACGCCTTTTTTTTAACCACCAACCAAGGCATTATGAAAACAAAAGAATATTACTCAGTTTTAGTTCCACTAATCAACTTAATTTTAACAGGAAGTAAAGAAGTCGTCATTGAAGATGAATGTATCAAATTATCTGAAGGGTACTTTTTATCTATGGAAGAGTATGCTCAAGCAAAACAAAGTACACATTTCTACCAATGTATTCATGAATTTTTAGAATCTCTAACTACTTTATTAATGGTATTACTAAGTATAGCATTATACTCTTTGTAGTCCAAATACAACTCATTATCATCTCTCTTGATATTTCGAATTTGATTAATCTCAGCATCCCAATCATCGAGTTTTGTCTTGACGCTTATGTTTTTTCTTATCCTAACTTTTGGAGCAGTAACAACTAAGCGAATAGGAACCATACCTTCTTTATCGATCTTATCTTTTCTCAGCTCGAAATAGTATTTCATTATTATTGTTTTTTAAGGGGGCTTGCCAAGGGGGCAACGCTTTTACATAAAAAAACAGGAGCTTTTCCTATTTTTAATTTTCGTCGATCAAAATCTTAAAAACATACTCTAAAAATCCATTTTTTACGAAGGGGCAAATTAGGGGTTAGAAATATGACTAAAATGAATTCAAATCAGTTCAAACGAATTAAAATAAATCATATTGAACTGATTATCAATAGGTAAAACTATATAAAAACGAATTAAAAAACAAAACAAGTTCAGGTGGGACCACAATAAAAAAAGCATCTATTGAGAAATAGATGCTTTTTTTATGTTTTTTAAACTACTGCTTTTAACTTCCAGTTATTTTTTTCCCATGAACAACTTCTCTAAATAGGCTGTTTTTTCTTTCTCCGCTTCTAATAGACGCTCATACAATTTTTTATTTTCTTCATACGCTTCTACTAATTTATCAAGGGGATTAAAAGTACAGAAGTTGTTATAGATTGGACTATCGGTAATAGTACTATTAATAATATTCATCACTTTGTCATCTGAATATTCTTTAATTACCTCAACAGGCACTTCTAGAATCTTAGCAATACTTTCCAGTTTAGTTTCCTCAACCGTTTCACTATTTTCAATATTAGATACTTGTTGCTGACTAACGCCTAAAAGCTCAGCTAACGTTGTTTGCTTCATTCCTTTTATTTCACGGATTCGACTAATATTTCTTCCTATATGTTTACGAGTGGTGGTGGTCATAGCTTCATGTGTTTAGCGTTTACAAATATATAAAAGAGACCTTCTAAAACCTAAAACGAGTCTATCTATAATACGAATGTAAGATACTAATTTTCAATTGTATTATACAAGTAAAATTAGTTCTGTACCGTTATTTAGGATCCGATCTTTGGTTAGATTACAAAATCAATGCCAGGTATTAATTATAGAAAAAATTTAGTAATCAGTTAATTACAAAATTTAACACTGTTAAAATCTACTATCAATTATGGAACACCAGATACACCAGGGAAGAAATGTAAAGCGTTTCAGAGAAATGCTTGGAATCAAACAAGAGGTTCTAGCATTTGATTTAGGAGACAATTGGACTCAGAAGAAAATCTCTTTACTAGAGAAAAAAGAAATAATTGATACTTGCTTACTTGAAGAAATTTCTAAAGTATTAGCTATTCCAGTGGAAGCAATCAAACAATTTGATTCGGAAAAAGCACTTAGCCTTATTTCAACTATCTACAGTGATACGCCTACCCAAGAATATTATCCTAACTATCTTGATCCTATTGCAATACTAGTAGAATTACACAAAGAAAAAATCATATTATATGAGCGTATAATCAAAGAGAAAGAAGAGATGATGAACCGCTTGGAGAAGTTGATTTAAAACAACCGACCTAGATACCGTATCCCGTTATTCTGAAATATGCTTTAACGCTGCACTTAAAAAAAAGAAATTACAACCTCGGACTTGCTCCGAGGTTTTGTTTTTTATACACTTTCGAAATGAGGACTGTGAGATTTTGAATACACCTGATCTAAAAAATACAAGCTACCTCCTCTTCATCACTTTATGCACCAAATGACCAGCTAGCACCACCACAAGCATAAACCCCATACAGACGAGATTAATCACCAGGTTAATCACCATGCTTACCGCAGTAACTACTTTATCTACCCAAGATGCTTTCATCCTACTTATTTAATTGCGTATCAAGTTTTCGCATTTGATTTGCCCTTCTCAAGGCAAACTACAGTTAATTACTTTTGAATTAGCCTTGTATTTTACCTCAACTTATCCAATTGCTTTTCTATAGCGGTGTGAATTTCTTCTAATTCCGCGGTATACTGATCGGTGTCTTCTGCTATGGCGCGTCTCCAGATGGTAAAGGCAATCAATCGAAACTCACTGTATACCAACAGATTTTCATTTTGCTTAACCAACTCCGCTGGGAGGTTTTCAATTTGATTGGTCTTCTTTATAATTTCGATATTTTCTTCCCATTTAGGAAGAATAACCTGATCCAGGTCTTGCAGTAATTCTGCTTGGGATTTTGTGGTTATATTGTCATAGAATTTCAACGTCTCCTCTTCATTTTCAGAGAATTGAACAAATTCAGTCTGATATTGCTCATAGACTTTATCTTCCGGCATCAAAAAGACCACACCTACAATACAAATCACGACGATTAAGGCTGATACAAGAGCCAGTCCAGCACTTCTCCAACCCGAGTAAAACACATTGTTAAACGCCTTGTGTTGTCGCAGTTTATCCCCTTGTTTTACTTCAACAATCCAGCTCACTATTCCCGCAAAGATTGCTGGAAAAATATAATTGGGAATACGTTCGACAATTGTATCAGAAAGCAAAAGAAGTCCACCAAAGATCACAACCGTTGCAATAATACCCAAAATCCATGCTTGTTTTGCTTTTTTCTCTTCACCTAAGGCGCGGTAATTTTCGCGAATTAAATAACCCGCGACTAAAGGACCCCCTAAAAAAGTAGCCATAGCAATCGCATTGGATGAATACATTTTTACCCCTTCTGTTATATTTTCTTGTGTTGTATTTGCTTCTGTTATATTTGCTTTTGTTTTGCTTTCTTCTGTTGTGCTTTCTTGCATGATCCTATGTTTTTTTATTCAAAAAAATAACCTGATGTACTATTTTTTCCTTTTACTTTTAAAAAGCGATGGCTTTCTATAAAGGTATTATTCGTCAATTCTCTTGTATCAATAAGCAACCTCGTTTTACCATAATTCAGCAACGTATCATTCCCTACTAAGGTATCTCTAAAAACGTCTTGTAATAAAACGCCTGTCAGGTGGTGATCAATGGAGTTTCGGTAATAGAATTCCAAGCGATTACTGGTATCTGAACTTACAGCACTCAAAATTAAACTATCTGTAATTTCATCGTATAACAGCTGTAACCGACGCTTATTTTCAGCACCTACTTGTAGCTTGTTGAATCTATTATACAAGACGAGAACCCCTTTGTACGTGTCTAATGTATCAGTTGGATAAATCTGTAAACTATAAAACTCACTGCTCAAGGTATCTATTGTTTCTTCATCCCAAAATACGACAACTTGATTAATGATCGTATCTCCTGTTTCAGAAATATAATACTGTACGCTCTCCAGTTTATCATCAAGAGTGGGATAGGAAAACCATTTTACTTGATAGAACACCTCACCCAGCATCTCATAACTCCAAGTTCTTTTCAACTCCTTTCTCCCACAACCAAAGAGGAGAAAACCAACAAAGAGGAACATTAATTTATACATCCATTACTCCTTTTATAAGTAAAACGAAAATAGGCATTCTTAGCATACAATCCGCTCGCTCAAACAAAATATACGTACTTCTCTTTATTTTTTTGCAAAAAAAAGCCCAATGAACAATACATTCACTGAGCTTTACATAATATAGTTTGATTGGTTTTTGTGCTATTTTACAAGTTCTCTTTCGCGCAAAAGGGTTTGTTCACCATTTTCCACTTTGTATTTTTTGGTCCAAATACAATCGCCGTCATACTCATAAGCAAACGTTTCTTTTTCAATAACAGGGCGAACGGGTGGTGTTCTGTCTTTTTTGCGTCTCTTTTGTTTGGTATAGGTAGGCGCAATGGTGGTACGCGTACTCACTTCTGTTACATTCCCACAAGCATCGTATTTATAGATACTGGTGCGAATCTTCTTTTCTCCTTCCTCAAAAAACGTTGTTTTCTCCAAGCGTATGGTTCCGCTTTCATTATAGGCGCGAACCGTACTGAACCCACGTTCATATTCTTCTGAATACTCCCGAGAGGTAACGATCATGGGTCTTCCTTTTACGAATTTCGTATACGTATGTTTTCCGTCGTCAATCAATATTCCTTTATCATCATAGGTAAACGAACTCTCAAAAACGACTTCTCTCACTTGTCCACGATCTGCATCATACATCAAAACTTCTTGGTACACGCGACCTTGATTGTCGTAAAACACGTCGAATACCTTTCCCAATTCATCGTTATAATACAAGCGGTAGCTGCTGATTCGCCCGTCCACTAATTCATATTCAATGCGATCATTGGGGTATACACTCGATGCATCGCGTTCATAAAAATGGTCGTATTGCTTCCATTTTGGATTAGCGTCAATTCGATCTAGTGCCATTTGAGCAAATGCACCAGTACTCATCGTTAACAAAAGTAGAGTAAGAATAGCTGGCTTTTTCATTAGTCATTGGAGTTTTTGTTGTACATTTTTCCCTAAGGAGTACGCAAAGTAGAAAAAAAACCAACCAATACAAAAAATAAAGTGAACGAATACGAAAAATTAACTTAATACACACCTGTTTTTAAGTATTTCAATTTGCGATTCAAGTAGTTACCGCAACTTCACTTCTAATTTTGAAGGTTTATACTGCAGGTCTACTTCTACTAGCAAAGCCGCACGTCGAGACTGATCAAACAAAAAGGTCTGCTTACTGTTATTGGAGTAGGTTAACAGCGTATCCAGGTGAAAGTTGAGCATGGCATACGTGTAAACATAGCGCACCTCTAACTCCCCTTGTTTATTTTGACCTTGAAAGTACATTTGTATACGACTTGCTGGCTCCGTTGAACTGTATTCTTCGAAATAACTAACTACTTCCATAAATAGCTCACCCTTTTGTGCTGGGGTTACACGAATAGAATCAAGCGTTGTTCCTTGTTGTAAAACTTTGATTTGTGTTTTGGGTATTTGTCCCAATACGACTCCATGAAAAGAAAAGAATGCGACAACATGAATAAAAAATCGCAAAACATCACAATTTTTTCTTAAAACTAAAAAGTGGCACATCTCTTGCATTTAACAACAATAATAAGATTGATTATCATAAAAGTTTCGAAATTTACAATAAATAAAAAAATAGAAACTTGTGTTAAACAAATTTTCATTAAAAAACACTGCGGAATAGCAGTAAAAACAAAACAAAAATAGCTTTTTATCGCTATTTTTTAACAAATTACAATATTTTTATGTACAACAACCACAATAACATACAAAAAACAAACATACAGACACACAATATTCGTTTTTTAAAAAAATTTAACTAATTTTAATAAACATATGTTTACTTTTGTAGGCGATGATAATCTCCTGAAAAAGAAATAAAAAAGGGTGTTTGTACACGCAGGAGAAAGCGTGTTAAATGAACGACAACAAGAAGCTAAAAACGGTTAATTTCAACGTTGTTTTTTCGCTATTCTTCGAAAGGAAAAAGATTATTTTATATTAAATTTGCAACTGAAAATAAAGAAAAGAAATGAAAAAGATTATCTCATTATCCATCCTACTCTTGGCTTTTTCTGTGACTTATGGGCAAAGAAAACCTGTGATTCAACGTAGCAGTGATATCATTGTTTATAAAGATATAGAGAATATCCTTCAGCACAAAGCTGAATTGGGATTAAGTCAAAAACAAGAAGCTTCTTTTGTCGTTAAAAACGAATACATCAAAAGGGACTTGCAAGCCCTAAATGACAGAACAGATATGCTTCCTGTTGAAAAAAATGAAACGGAAAAAAAAGTTAAAAATTCGTATCAACTATTTATTCAACGCACGTTAAACAAAGACCAAATGGACGTTTGGGCTCAGAAAAAGGTAGAATATGATTTAGCCATGGTCAATGATGATGGACTAAAGGCAGATTTAAAAGTGTTAGATGCCCTTTATAAGGCAGAACAAAAAGAAATTTACAGAAAGTATGGAATGGATCGCGCTATTTATACCGCTCAAAAAAATACTATTCGCAAAAAATACGAAACGGATCGTTTAAAACTAATGGAATATTACAATGTTTCTGAAGAAGAAAACGATGTAATGTCCTTAGAAGAAATCGCTAACTTAGTAAAAGAGTTTGACGATTACTACAATGGAGAAGCAAAATCCAATCCTTTAAAGTTCTTGAATATTAGAGAAAATGCAACAGAAGGAGAAGAAGAAACAACGGTTGAGGAATCAACGTACTCAGAAGAATAATAAGCGATTTTAATAGCAACAACAGCAGGACTTCAACGTTTACTGCTGTTTTTTTTTGCTATTCTTGTGTTGTTCTTTTTCAACCTAAGTGTTTTTTATATTTTTCAAGACACTCAAGGTGATAGCTACCAAAACAAAAACAACAATAAAGACAAGAGGGGCTAAAATGTCCGAATTACACCAAAATACAGCATTTTAAAACCCCTCCATTTCAGTATTTTTACTTTACTTTGCATAAAAATAATCTTATGTCATACATATCAAGAGTTTTAAGCGGAAAATGCCCAAATTGCGGCAAAGAAGATTTATTCTATGATAAGGGGAATCCCGTTACATTTCGCATGCCTAAAATGGCGAAAGAGTGTTCTCATTGCCATTATAATTTCCATAGAGAGACAGGTTTTTACTTTGGAGGCATGTATGTGAGCTATGGTCTTACTGTGGCAGAAATGAGTGCTGTAATGGTTTTGAGATTGATCATCAACGCTCTTTTTGACGTACATATAACTCTCCTTCAAACCTTTATCGCCATTGTAGTTGTACTACTTTTATGTTGGACATTTAACTACCGATTATCTCGCATAATTTGGTTAAATATATTTTATAAAAAAGAATAGTTTCTTTCAAAAAGTTATTTATCTTTGCACCACTTGAAACAAAAACGGGTGTAGTTCAAGGGTAGAATAGCGGTCTCCAAAACCGTTGATGGGGGTTCGAATCCCTCCACCCGTGCAAAAAAGTCCTTGCAAATTGTAAGGACTTTTTTTTGTTTGCCTAATAATCGGTTGTCAGTTTAAAGCTACTGTTTAAAAAACAGCCAACTGTATTTAGGGATGTTCACAACCGTAAACTGTAAACCGTAAACTGTAAACCGTAAACCATCACTGATACCGCTTAAAAAATTCTTTGGGGGTTTCTCCTACTCTTTTCTTGAACAATTTAGAGAAATACGAATAATCATCATATCCCAAAACAGAGGCTATATCATTGAGTGGATAATCCGTATAAATCATCATGCGCTTGGCTTCTAACACCACGCGATCGAGAATAATATCCGTTGTCGTTTGATTGACCATGGTCTTACAAACACGGTTGAGGTGTTTTTGTGTCATATTCATCCTATTGGCGTAAACAGCCGCTGATTTCTCTTCCGCAAAGTGCTTCTCAACCAACTCCTCAAACAATTGCAAATGCGTGGCATATAAATTATTGTGTATTGTTTTAAAGGTTTCTCCTTGTAGCAATATGCGGTTTGTTTCAATATAGAACAACAACGTCAAGCTCACCAATTGCTGGTTGCGCTTCCATTGTTCTTGTCTAACTTCTTCGACCATGCGGTTCAACACAAACGCCAATACTTGTGCATCGGCTTCACTTAAACACACGTGATTCGGATAAAAAGCGGATCGAAAAACAGGATAATCCCGCAGGGATTCTTTCAACAAATACAAGTCTAAGAAATTCTGGGTGTGAAAAAAGATGTATCCCTCAATATCATCTGACAACTCCCAACTATGCGTTTGCCCAGGAGCTAACATGAATACCGATCCCGGTTTTACCTCGTAGCGATTAAAATCAATTTCGTGTATCCCTTCGCCTTTAGTGAACAAAACGCCTACGTAAAAATTGTGCTTGTGTGGTCGCTCAATATGGCTGTGATTATCGATAAGATGTTGAGATAAGGTGTTGGCATAAAAATCGGTTTGCAAATTGTTATGCGTTATATCATTAATCTGTAAAATAGCTATTTCATCCATACCCACTCAATTTGTAACAAAAGTAAAAAGAAATCCCATCTAGCCCAATTTAATTAACTATCTTACAAGAACTTTCATTTTTTAAAATAAGCATTGCATAAGCAAATTTTATTTCCAAACTTTGTTACTCAAACTAAAAATAATTGCTCCAATGAAAAAAGCAATCGGAATAGCGAGTTTTATTGCCCTCGTTGCAACAGCTTGTACACAACAACAACCGACACAAAATTTAGAATCACTCGATAAAAAATCAGCCCGAGAAGTGACGTTAAAAACGATTACTTCTGGCGACAGTATTTACCATATCACAGCGCAAACCATTTGGGTAAATGGCAAAATGGTACAACAAAAAGTAGACACCCTTACCACAGCGAAAAATTTTAGCGACTGGGGGGATGCTCAACCAACCAATATAGAAAAAGTTCCAATTTACGTAACAGTAGAATAATATGAAAAAAAGTAGTAAAGCCGTTTCTTTAGTTTTAATCACAGCTACTTTAGCTTCTTGTTCCAAACCTACTGAAACAAAAGAAGAGCAACAACGCGTATTTATGCGTGCGGATAGCAGTGCTCCCTATACCGAAGTAACCGATCAATACCAACAACAACGCAGCAGTGGTGGTGGCATGGGCATGGGTAGTGCACTCTTGTGGTATATGGCTTTCCGTCCGATGATGGGGGGTGGAATGGGCTATACGAGTCCAGGTATTTCTCCTCAATCGAATGTTGGATCCAATACCTCCAAAGCAGATGCCTATAAAAAACAAACGGCACGTGGTGGCTTTGGCAATACCTCCAAAAGTAACTCGGCTGCTTCTTAATCGTACAACATGCAATTAAAATATCTCACACCGCAATCCAATTGGCAAAATCGATTGGAACAAAACGGTTTTGGTTATCATACAGATGAAAACAACATCCCCTATTGGGTCGAAGAATACTATTACAGCATTTCGGAACCCTTAGCGGATGAGATTTATGCGGCCACCGCTGATTTATGGGACATGTGCCTCCAAGCGGTAGACCACGTCATCACAAACAAATTATACGACCAGTTTCAAATTCCCCTTTTCTTTCACGAACACATTGAACGCTCTTGGGAAAAGGATGAATTGAGCATTTATGGCCGTTTTGATTTTGTGTATGACACCGTACATCAACAACTGAAAGTACTCGAATTCAATGCCGATACCCCTACCTCTCTTTATGAAACAGGTGTGGTGCAATGGCAGTGGATGAATACGTATTTTGGCAATTCTAGAGATCAATTTAACTCGGTACACGATCGCTTAATCGAAACGTGGAAAGAAGCAAAGGCCCACATGAAAGGCAGTACCTTACACTTTTCTTGTATGCGTGAAACACTCGAAGACTTAACGAATATTGAATACCTTCGCGATTGTGCAATACAAGCAGGTATTAACACCAAACTTATCTACATTGACGATATTGGATGGGATGGTGAAACCTTTACCGATTTAGAAGATGAAATGATTACCGATATCTTCAAATTATATCCTTGGGAGTGGTTGATTTACGAGCCCTTTGCCCTACATATTCCCAGTGATATGGCACAAGCACAGTGGATTGAACCGTCGTGGAAAATGATTCTCTCCAACAAAGCCATTTTGCCTATTTTATGGGAGTTGTATCCCAATCACCCTTTGCTCTTGGAATCGTATTTCGACGAACCTAAAGGCATGCAAAACTTTGTCAAAAAGCCCCTACTATCGCGTGAAGGAGCCAATGTAACCTTGTATATCAACAATCAAGTAGCAGAAGCAACCAAAGGTGATTATGGCGATGAAGGCTATATCTGTCAAGCACTAGCGAATTTACCCAACCAAGGAAAAGGCTATTTTATTATTGGCAGTTGGCTAATCGGACAAGAACCTTGTGGAATTACTTTTAGAGAAAGCGACAAACGCATAACGACGGATAAAAGCAGATTCGTCCCTCATATTATTGAATAACATACAAGCCTAATTTTACATTAGGCTTTTTTACTCTTTTTACCGCCCATGACACCCGATTTTATTTACGACAAAACCTTTGAAAACCTCGTTTTAGAGCCTAATAGCATCTCTTTTAAAGAATATGAAAACTGTAAATTCATCAACTGTGATTTTACGGCTTGCTCTTTTTTATCTACGCTATTTATCGATTGTGATTTCAAGAATTGCAACTTTAAAAACGCTGCAGTGAATTATGTAGGATTGCGAAATTGTCACTTCCAAACCTGTAATTTTACGCATGTTAACTTCACCATGATTGATCAAACGATTTTCGAGTTCTCCTTTACGGATTGTAATTTAGAATTTACGTTATTCTATGGATTAAACCTCAAGAAAACATCCTTTATCAACTGTAGTTTAATTAGCGCAGATTTCATGGAAGCAGACTTATCTCAAGTGATGTTTGACAACTGTAACCTGTATCGCGTGAATTTCACCAAAGCCAAAGCACAGAAAGCCGACTTTTATACCAGTTATAATTTTGATATTGATCCCGATTCGACCAAACTGAAAAATGCCATCTTTTCCAAAGACGCTTTAGAAGGGTTGTTGAGAAAACATCAATTGATTTTAAAATAAAAGAAGAGAACCTTAGGGTTCTCTTCTTTTTTAACGGATAATCCGTCATAATCTACACATTATTGAACTAATTTGTGCTATTTCAACACAATACATTTCCGTTAAATCCACGTTTTTTGTGCTTTGAAAAAAGCAGCTCGAATCGCTGCGTAATTCTCCGCAATAAGGTATACATTAAAAAGCAAAACCAGCAGATCAAAGTAGATAAAATCCAATGCATGACTAATGTAAACATGCGTCAAAAACATACCCAGTGAAATTGGAAATAACCAAACAGCACCAAAAAAATACGTTCTTCGAAACAAAAGCAACAGCCCCCCAACTAATTGAGCAAAACCAATAACGTGAATGAAGTTCGTTCGTTCCCAAATAAGGTAAAAATCCAGAAAATCCCCTGCTAATCCAAAGTCAATGTATTCTTGTTGACTGATCTTTTCTGTTAGCTTTTCAAACCCATGCGGAATAAATACATAAGCTAAAAAAGCACGACAAACATAACTTAAGGCTAAAGCAATGCGTTGAATAATTTCTCCCATAATACCTCTTACTTTTTATCGATAATATGGAAGCCCATTAAACGTCCGCTACCTTTTAAGCGAAAAGTTTCTTTTACTTCTCCTGTTTTAGGATTATACTGATAGGCTCCTGCAAAATTTTCTTCTGTATTATTGGAAGTGAAATAAATAAAACCATTGTGATGAAATGGATTTTGGTAGGAATAGAAATTATCAGGTAACATAGCTAAACGCGTTGCTTTTTTCGAATTCACATCAATTTCATTCCAATACCAAATATCTTTGCGGTAAGACACTCCATGCTGACCTCCACCATAGTAGGACGTAGGTCGACTTGAAATCGTCGTATATATTTTGTTGTTGTGTGCAAAAATTCGGTTGAAATCACTTGGATACTGGTAATCTGAGATTTTCAACTCAAAAGATGGATCAAAAGTAATGGCCCCTTTTTTAATGCGTAAAATTTTAGATTCGGGTTTTTGAACAGTCATATCTCCTACTGCAATCACGTATAAATCTTGTGTAACCTCATCTAAACTCCATAGCACATGATCCGCAAATAAACCTAAATTTGTTGCTCCTTCATAAGAAGTCACTCCTTCAATTTTATTTGTTGTTAAGTCGTAAACTGCTATTTCAACTTTTTCCACATTGGGTTTTACTTGCCAAGCCGTACTACGTGTTCCATGTTGAATATCAACATATAATTTATTCTCTCGTTTCGCTAGAATCAACTGTCCAGCTGCTTCATATTGGCTGCCATCTGAAAGGGACGAAAAATCAACTTCTCCGATGCGTTGCATCGTTTGTGGATTAAACTTTTGTACTTTTAATCCTCCTGCAGCAGAATCCCAATAATATCCTTCGGTTGCATTAACCACTAAATAATTGGTTTCGTATGTATTATTTGGCGTACTAATAAATCCGTCTGTTCCAAATTTACCGCCTTCCAATTTGTACTTGGACAAGCCTACTTCACTCGCTAAAGCTCCATCTTTTTTGTACAATACATTATCCACAACACGACCTCCCGCGGAGTATCCCAACTGATAGAATGGAGTAGAAGATAAATCGATTACACGTGATTTCGCTTCATCTAATGCATAAATTCCTCCGGCCCATTTTTCTGTTCCATTAAAAATCACCCACAATTCATCTTTAGGCAATTCATCTGAGTTAATAGGTGGTGTTGGCTTTTGTGTCGTATCATCGCTCGCACACGAGAAAAGTAAACAAGTAGCTAAAAAAGCTGTAGCTATACCACTAAATCTTAGTTTTTTCATAATCTTGATTAATTAAATGATTTTGTATACAATTTTAAATTGAACGGAACGTCCAGGTTTTTGCACGTTGAAGTTGTCATAGCGTTTACTATTGCCAACATTGAGCACTTCTAAGGCTAGATTTATTTTCTTATTTCCAAAATAATAATAGAGTCCCACATCATGTGAGAATTGACCTAATCGTCCGTCATTGGGAATAATTAATTTAGAATCTACCATAGTCGCTTCCCCAAAAAGACTAGGTTCTTGTTTTTTGGGAATATCGGTCAGATAAAATCGATGGAGATAGTTGAGATTCCAACTTACACTTACTTTATCATCCGTAGTCAATATTCCCTTAACATGACTCCTAAAAAACGCATTGCCAAAAAAGAAGGGAATATTAGGTACACGAGCACCTTCATACATACTGAACTCTGCTCTTTCATTAATGCGTCTAATATCTTGATAAGTAACATTCACCCCAAAATCTACTTGTTCTTTGATTTGATGGGTCGCTTCTACTTCTACTCCTTTGATTTCAACTTGATGGAAGTTGATGTATCGGTTGTAGGGAATATCAGGTTGAAGGAAAATAGCATCTTTTACTCGACGATAAAAAAGATTAAGCGCTAGCGTTCCCTTATGTGCAGACTTTCCGTACACATAAGCTGTGTTTAGATTGACATTGTGGCTCGTTTCAGGAAGGAGATCCAAGTTTTCCTTAATTAAAACGCCATCGCCAAAGACTTCCATTTCATCGGGTAAACGCGTAGCATATTCATAGGAAAGCTTGAGTAAGTACGAATTTACATCCCACTTTAATCCACCGAGATATCCCCATTGTTTCGTAGACTGAGAAGATTGCCAAGCGAAATTGAACTTATCTGTAGTAAAGCCTTTGGATTGATTGTTGTAATGCTTGAGCGAAACGATACTCTCTAGTTGATCTCCCAACCACAAAGATCGCAGCGCTAAAGCGGTAATACTCTTTTGATAAGTTGCAGGAATAGTCAAAACATCCACCTCATGTACTGGAGAAACTGCCCCTAAAGGATCACTGCCCTTTCTGCGTTGATGATAAACTAATTCTCCAAATTCAAGAAAGTGATTCGGATTCACTTGCAATGTTGCATTGATTCTAGCCGCTAGTAAATCATACTGCAAACGCTGCTGACTTCCGCCTTTATTGATTTCACCAATAATCTGATTTTGAAGAATAATTTCATTATCCCAATTGTAACGCACCGTAGCAGTATCGATGAGTTTCGTATTAAAATGACTCCAACTCCATACTGCATTTACTTGCAAACGCTGATCCCAAAATCCTTTTTTATAGGAGAGAATGGACGCGTAATTCTGCTCCGTACTATAAGCCTCTCCAAAAACTTTCCCCATCTCACTGTCGTGTTGCAACTCCTTGTAAAAGTCTGAAAACAAAAACGTCAATTTCAGATCATCAACCCATATTTTATCTCGAACTCCCACAAACAATTCCCCGTAATAAGAAGCTGTGTCATCGTGAAAACGACGCACTTTTTTCTTGTATTGATTTCCTGTTTCTGGATCGATGAAAGGAGCATCAATCTTATAGTTATTCGCCGAAGTATTATAATTCGTATTCAGTCCAAAATAATAAGCAGGATTCTTGCCAACCAAAAGTAAATTAGCCGTTGCCCGATGAGTTTGAAAAGAACCTAATTCATAGGACAATTCTAACAAATTAGATTTGGGGTTCCGCGTAACCAAATTAACACCACCTCCAAGAGCGTCAGAAGCTAGGTATACTGGCATAGCGCCTTTGTAAATCTCAATGCGCTCCAACATATTCGCAGGAATTGTACTCAAAGAAAATCCATGTCCAAATAACTCGATGGGAATCCCATCTTTAAATACTCGAATAGCTTTACCCTGTAAACCTCCCAAATTCAATTGAGTTTCAGCGCCTAATCCTCCATTAGATCGAACTTTGATTCCCGCTGATTGATTCAATTGATTACTAATATCTCCTCCTTTATGATACGCCTGCTTCATATCCAATACCTGTACTGCAAAAGGTGTTCGCTCTATTTTCTGCGCTGTCGTTTGAGACTGAATCACTACTTCCTCTAACTGTTCCTGCTGTTCTCCAACAAACAAGAAATAATGAGCATGCTGGCAATCAATCTCCACTGATTGTGTATCAAGAAGCTTTCCATTCTCGTAGATTTGCACGTTATAAACTCCTTCCTGTATATCTATACGCTTGCTTTTCCCCTCCTTATCAAGTCCGTAGGATTGCTGATTAACAATCAAGGTTAAGTTGGAAGAAAATCCAGTTTGACTATGCTGCACAGAAAAAGACACCTCACAAGCCAAGGCAGGTGAGCAACAGCACAACAAAAAGTAAAAATATTTAACCATATTGTTATTTAGAATAAATTTAAATACTGTATTTTTACGCAAAAATATACTTAGAGAGATCAATACACCTTACGAATTTGAGTGTAAGATTTACGTAAAAGGGTTTATTATGAGCTATAGAATAGATATTGTTGACTTTCTAGACCTGGTGAATTACCCATCACTCCAGGAGCCTACAACTAGCTTAAAAAAAGAGAAGGACAACGCATTACTTCCCGAGAAAATAAGCATTAAGCAAGAAATTGTCAACGAACATCTTCGCGTTGTTTCTATGCAATACACAACCAAACAGACAATAACCTTAGACTGCTTAGAACGTGATCCCTTTCTCGAACTTCACTTCAATTTATCTCCTCACGCCATTGGGTATAATAATTCATTTTCGCCTTTAAAGGAAGTTCCCACTATGACAGGCAATATGATTTACTTAGCATCCACAAGTGAAAAATCAGAAATATCTTTTCAAGAAGGAGTAAATTATGAAACCTTCGATATTCATTTACCGTTGAGTATGATTAGCAAACATGCGGGTGAAAATCGTCAATTGGATCATTTTCTCAATCAAATCACCTCAGCTCAAAGTGCGGGATTATCCGATAATTTTATTCAGCTGAATCCGCTTTTGTACCAAGCCATTCAAAGCATAAAACAGTGTTCTTTTGAAGGGTTGACACGTAAAATCTATTTAGAATCGAAAATCAACGAAATACTAGCGTATTGTTTTGAAGAGCCAATCACCGCTCAAACAGTTAAATTAACGACGAGAGACATGGATTGCATTCGCTTTGCAGCCCACTTAATTCAAGCACACATCAGTCATCCGCTTACGATAGAGGAAATTGCAAAAAAAGTGGGCATCAACCAGACCAAGCTCAAATTAGGGTTTAAACAAGTTTTTGGCACTACCGTTTTTGGATACTTACAAGAATTGCGCATGAATCAAGCCCAAAAGTATGTCATGGATACAAGGGATACCATCGAAGAAATTAGCCTAAAATGTGGATACCTCAATACCTCCAATTTCAGTAATGCATTCAAAAAACACTTTGGTCATGCACCAAGCACACTGCGTCAAAAAAAGGAATTAAGCTATTAAAAAAAACCTAAACAACAGAAATACAACATTTTAAAACTTATAAATAAAACATATTTTAAATATGTTTCCTCAAGTAAAGAACGAAAACAGTATCTTTGAGTAAACAGTTTTAAGACTACATTATGCGGTTGAAAAAGAAACATAAAATACTAGGGATTCTACTCCTTTTTGTTGTGGTTGTATATTGTTCAGGTCAATGGATGATTAACTATTTCCTAAATCAATATTTACCGACAATCATCGCAGAAAAAAACGATTCACCCTATGATTTAACCTATCAATCCGTTCATTACTCCATTGCCGAACGCAAATTATCCATTAAAGAGATAGATATTCAACCGAAAGCGACTACAACCACCGATTCCCTATCTTACCTCAAAGGAAAGTTACAGCAAATCGATATTCAACAAGTTGCTCTTTGGAATTTATTCAAAAAGCATCACCTGGAGGCTCAAGGAATTGTAATTGTTCAACCTGATATCCAAGTATATCAACATCAAACAGTGCAAGATACTACACCAAAAGCGCCACTTGAATTCATCAAAGCGATTGATATCAAGAATATTGTTGTGAAACAAGCTCATGTTCTGATACACGATGTGGATCGCAACCTGCGCTTACACGAAGTACACAACTTTAACGCCCAAATTAAAGGGATTCACTTTGGCGTGGAAACCCAAGATAAACCCCTTCCGTTCACCTACATGGACTATGTTATTTCCTGTGACTCTGTTCGCAGTTTAGTTTCAGATGCTCAGCAATTAGATATAGACGGCATTCTAATCAATCCCAATCAAATTAGCACTGCGCTTCTTTCCTTAAAACCGCTAATAGGGACGAGAGAGAAAGCAGATTTACCTCATCGACTTGTTTCCATAACTGCTCCTTCGCTAGTATTAAGAGGTACCGATTGGGGATATAAAGATCAATCCGATTTTTATCTCCATATCGATCAAATACAAACCCCTTCTGTGGATGTTCAAGTAGAGGCAAATGAGCGATCAACTCGTAAAAAAGAGGTCAAAACAGCGGTTAATCCTAAACTTTTACCTTTTGATTTAACCATTGGTGCTATTGATATGGATAGCATTCACATCAATTCGCTCAATCAATGGCTTGTCAAAAAAGGAAGCTTACACCTCAAAGGCGTGGCAAACAAAGCCAAAGAAGAGCTGCGTATTAGATCCATTCAATTCAAACAACCGGATATTCACCAGCATCAGACACATCAAAAAACAAAGGTAAATCCACAAAAGAAACAAAAAGTACAAGTGTTTTTTGACGAGTTAGTGCAAATTGATACCCTCTCTATTCAAAAGGGAAGCTTTACCTCAACGAAAGGAAAAGAGCACAAAATTGCCTTACAAGCAAAAGAGATTCAAGCCTCTATCGAAAAAATTCACTTAGATGCAGGGACTATGGAAAACAAAATTCCCGTGCAATACAAAGAAATCTCCTTTTCGTCAGAGGCGATACAATGGGATGCTGGTCGTTTTTACAACATCAAAATATCTAAAATACAGGGAAAAAACACCACATTAACTTGTCATAATTTTGAGCTAATTCCCAAATACAATCGCAAGACCATGGTGCAGATGTTTACCTATGCGGATGATATTTTTACCCTTAAAACCAAAGCGATTACGCTTTCCAATTACTCGTGGGGATTTGACGCTCAAGATGTTTTATTTTTTAAAGCCGATCGCGTCAAACTCGATCAAATTAACGCCAATATTTTTCGAGATAAAACACCGCCATTCAACATGAGCATCAAGCCGTTGTTCAGTAAAAAACTACGCGAGATTCCCTTTACCTTGGCCTTAAAACAAGTAGATATTGTCAACTCTACCTTGGAATATGAAGAATACGACCAAAAAGCAATCGCACCTGGAAAGTTAACCTTTGGCAATTTCAATGCGTCCATTCAAAATATATACAGTGGATTTAGGCAAACTAAATTACCGACAACAACCTTGGCTATTCAGGCGAGTTTTATGAATGCAGCCCCTTTACAAGTAAACTGGTCCTTTAACCTATTAAATCGTCAAGACGATTTTCAAATTAGTGGAACCATTAAAAACTTTCCGGCTACTGCCATGCAACCCTTTTTGCAACCCTATGTCAAAGCGTCTACGGAGGGGAATTTGGATTTGATCAAATTCAATTTCACCGGAAACAACAAAGTCGCAACGGGTACTTTTGGTATGAATTACAACGATTTAAAAGTCACCTTGTATCGTAAAAATGGAGAAAAAAAGAAAAAACTACTCTCTAAAGTAGGCAATTGGTTCATTCACAAAAACTCGGCTGGAGCATTTAAAGAAGTTGAGATAAAAAAAGTGAATCGCATAGAAGAAAAGTCTTTTTTCAATTACCTTTGGTTATGTATTTTACAAGGTCTAAAACAAACTATATTATAACACAATCGCATATGAGAACCGTATTTATCACAGGAGCATCTTCAGGAATTGGACAAGCTACAGCCAGAGCTTTAGCACCCAATCATCGTTTAATCCTTTGTGGAAGAAGAAGAGAGCGATTAGAAGCCTTAGCCCTAGAATTAAATGCCCTTACAGCAACGCATATACTCACTTTTGACGTGCGCAACAGAGAAGAAGTATTTCAGGCTGTTGACTCCCTACCTACGGAATGGAAAAACATAGACATCTTAATCAACAATGCGGGAAATGCACATGGTTTATCTTCCTTCCAAGAAGCAGACATTGAAGATCTAGAAGCAATGATTGACATCAATGTCAAAGGCTTAATTTACGTGACGAAAGCTGTTTTACCCTTGTTATTACAACACAACCGAGGAGGGCATATTGTCAACTTGTCTTCCATTGCAGGAAAAGAAACCTACGCCAACGGATCGGTTTATTGTGCATCAAAATCAGCTGTAGAATCTATTTCAGCAGGGTTGCGCATCGATTTAAATAGCAAGGGAATCAAAGTTACCAACGTAGCTCCTGGCGCTGTTGAAACGGAATTTTCAATGGTGCGCTTTAAAGGAGATCAAACCAAAGCAAACCAAGTGTACAATGGATATGATCCACTTAGCCCCGAAGATATTGCCCATGCTATTGCCTACGCCATCAATCAACCGGATCACGTGCAATTGGCCGATATGACCATTTTTCCCAAAGCACAAGCTAGCGGAACAACTTTTTACAGAAAACCTCAATAGGGTAAACGATTTAAAAGCAATCACTTTATGAAACACCTAATTGCAATTAGTCTTTTTTTAGGGCTTCATTGCACCTTTAGTTCATCGCTTTATGCCCATGAAACTAAAAACGCTTGGGAAGACAAGCTACTTCCTTTACTTCAAGCAACCTCAGATACCGTTTTTATTGATCTAAAAAACGATCCTGATTTTAAATTTGCCAATCATTTACGTTGGTTTCAAGACCCAGATCTATCGCTGTTTGGAATTAAAACACAATCGGGTGACTTGTTTATCGAACCTTTATTTCACCAAATTGAATCGTTTGTTGATAATGTCTCCATCGTAACGTTCGAAGGCTATCAAGGCGCAATTAATGATAAGGGAATAGTCGTTATTCCCTACATATACGAAGAATTGCAAACCAGTAGTGAAGACCGCATTGCTTTCTATGAAGGAGGTTTATGGGGATTCTTCTCTACCACAGGTGATAAAATTATTCCCGCATCTTATGAATTTGTAGGTAATTTTTCAGAAGGCCTCGCCCTAGCCTCAAAGGATAATTTATTTGGCTATATCAATAAACAAGGAAAAGTAATGATCCCCTTTCAATATGAATACGCCAGTAATTTTGAAAATGGACAAGCACAAGTAGAAGTCAAATTTCGCGCTTTTACCATCAATAAAAAAGGAATGAAGATATCGAATTAGTTAACGGTTAACGGTTAACTGTTAACCGTTTAAATTTTCTGATTTAAGGGTATATATTCTTAAATCGATAATCTGGCGAAAAAGCAACTGGCAAAAAAACGAAAAAGCAAATCTAAAGGTTATGAGTAATCGGAAGTTTATCGGTTAAATAAGATATCTTAGTCAATTGTTATTCATTATCAGATTGTTGGTTAATTTTTTGATTTAAGGATATATTTTTTTTAATCGATAATCTGTCGAAAAAGCAACTGGCAAAAAGACAAAAAAGCAAATCTAAAGGTTATCAGTTAACGGTTTAAATTTTCTGATTTAAGGATATATATTCTTAAATCGATAATCTGGCGAAAAAGCAACTGGCAAAAAAACGAAAAAGCAAATCTAAAGGTTATCAGTTAACGGTTTAAATTTTCTGATTTAAGGATTTATATTCTTAAATCGATAATCTGTCGAAAAAGCAACTTGCAAAAAGACAAAAAAGCAAATCTAAAGGTTATCAGTTAACGGTTTAAATTTTCTGAATCGATCAATCGTACTTTAATCGAAAATCTTCACAAAGCACAAACCTCACTAAAAAAGTGAAGTTGCTTTTTTGTTTTTTGTGAAGTTTTGAAGTTTCTGCAAAGAGCAAACCTCACAAACAACAAACAACAACCAACGAACGACCTACGACCTACGACCAACAACCAACCCCATAAAAAAACGAGTTAGATATCCCTTCTAACTCGTTTTTACAACTAACCCAAACATTCGTATCGTTTATAGCCCATCAAATTTTACTCCTAGTGTAAACCATCTACCTGGCATAGGGACAGCCCCAGCCTCAATATAGGTTGTATCAAATATATTCTGAGCATCTAAATAGAACTTCACCTTATCTAAGGCATAGTTCAGACGAATATCCGTAATCCAATAACTCTTATACGTCAATCGTTCATTGAAGCGATTGGCTAAGGTCACGCTAAATTTATCATAGGTGTAGTTCACCGTTCCCACCACTTGGTGTTTCAAACTTTCTAAGGAATACTTAGAAAGCACCCCTGCTTCTGCAGATTTATTTTCAATAGTTGGTGACAAATACGTATACGAAAGACCTAAATTCCATAGCGAAATACCTTCTCCTAATTGGTAACGCAATGCCGTATTCAAGCCTTTTGTCTTATTCTTTGAGGCGTTATACGGTTGATACGGTTGATTGATATCTACGCGAATCCAATCGACAAAATCATCAATATCGCGATAGAATACAAAGGCCTCGGCTTGTAAGCGATTTTTTCTATACTTTCCACCTACCTCAACTTGATATGCTTTTTCTGGTGCTAGATCGGGGTTTCCGATATTACCAGGTCGTTGATTCAAATACAAATCCGTAAATGACGGAATTCTACTTGCTGTTCCCGCGTTAAATGTAGCCTGCCAATGCGGATTGAAATTATAACTCGCATCAATTCCAGGGAAAAACTCCCAACCATACTTTGTATTATAATTGACATAAGCCCCAATATTTACGTCTAATTTCTCAAACCAATCGCGTTGAAAGGCAGCAAAAAATCCATAGTTGCTCTTGCTGTGATCGCCAATGTTGGTGGAGTTAATTTCCTCATAACGCATTTCACCACCAAAGGTAAATTTTCCGTAATCAGCAGCGTATTCTCCATTGACATTGGATGTAATTGCATGAGTATAATGTCTACTTCTTGCCACATCCAAACGATGACGATAGTAGCGATAATCATCGAAATTATAGCGATAGGCCACACTAGGCATCAAAGTAAACCGATCCGATACATAATGACGTGAACTCAAGTTCAACATCGTTGTGCTGACAATTTCCTTCGACTCTTTATCTCCAGGTGCAGCATAAAATCCGTTCGCACCAAATGAACTATTCGCATGTCCAGCCAAAATCATTAGGGTATTGTGCTCGTTGGGATTAATATTCCCTTGATAAAACACCTTATTGTTGTGATAAGCGGTATTATAGCGATATCCATTTCCGGAATCGTGGCTGGCGAACAACATATGGTTATCCTTTTCACGCACCAATGTCCCACCTACTTGAATGCCGCGGTTGTTATACGTTTCGTTGTGATCGTCCTCTTTGTCTTTCTTAAAGCTCGTACCTCCGTACGCAGCCGCAAAGACTCCATCCTTCTTTGGATTTTTCGTCACTATGTTCACAACCCCTGTTAAACTGTTGATCCCGTATAAACGCGCAGAAGGCCCTCGCACAATTTCAATGCGCTCTACAGCCTCTAAAGGAATAGGAATGTTTAGCGAATTATGTCCCGTTTGTGGATCAGAAATCTTTTGACCATTCAACAACAGAATATTTTGCTCAAAACTTCCACCATCAATACTCAAATCTGCCTGTGTTCCATTGGGGCCTCGTTGTCTCAAATCTACTCCGGCAACAAAACTCAACAACTCGTTGACCGAGCTCACGGGTAATTGCTTAATCTGATCCTGACCTACTATAGTAATATTTCTATTTTTCAAAGTACTTGGAAGTTGTAATCGCTGATTGTAAATCACAATTTCTTCCATATTGTCCGCTACTGTGGTTGTGTTTTTTTCTTGTGCATTACCTGCTACAGCAAAAAAACTACAAACCGTTAAGGCTACATAAAATTGAGGTTTCATAAAATAAATGTATGCTTGATTCATTCGTATACTGCAAATGTAAGTAGGGATGTTACACCTCTCCTAGTCCAGTTTAAAAATAGAAAACAGTCCGGTTTTTTCTCTTACAAAAAAATTACCTTATTTATTCATTTTTAGCACTTATGCAAAAACTCAAACAAGGATAATATTTAAAATATAAATTATTTTCATTATTTTTGGTTTATAATCTTGCTATATGATTAAGAAAATATTACTGCCAACTGCATTGCTTGCTTGTGTACTCACCTCTTGTGGGGAGAGAAGTAAACAAGCCATGCGAGTTATCTATGGTGAAAATGAAGTTGTTGAAGCGTTGAATGAAGTGCCGAACATCCAATTTGACTCCTTACAAACTAGTGCACTTCCAGAAGATGTGCGTCTTTTTTACAAGAACAACGACTACCATTTAGGATGGTTTAGTGCCGTAAATAGACAACAACTTTTAACGAGTGTTGACGATCTTAAATACGACGGTATTAAGATTTCAACCAAAGACAGGGACAAGCTCACAGATTTTAGCGCAAGCTATGAGCAGTTGGACGAAGCCACAAAGATTGAGGCTGACTTCTTATTCTCCACGATGTATGTGAATACATTAGACAATTTGTACAACGGCAGCATCAAAGCCAAGCGCTTATATGGTGATTGGGAGATAACCCCAAAACCCTTAAACACAAGTGCAACCCTATTATTAGCTTTGAATCATGAAAATATTGCCCTCACGTATGACAGTATTCGAACAAAGCAACCGGTATACACCCAATTGAGAAAAAAACTTTTCTCCTATTATACTTTAGAGCAAGACAGTTTAAAGCCATTTAAAAATGGAAAAATAAACGACACGATTCCAGAGCTGGTAACCATTAAAAAACACTTGATATTCTTGAATCAGTTGCCCGACAGTATTGGCACAGATGCCATTTACAATCAGGCTACAGCCCAATCGATAAAAGCTTTTCAAACCCAAAAAAAACTAAGTGTTACTGGTTATACTGACACCAAAACGATTGAAGCGATGTTGCGCGATGAACATGCCTTAAAAGAAAAAATTATTGTCAATTTAGAGCGTTGGCGATGGTTTCCGAGGGAATTTTCATCCAACTATATCTTGGTCAATATTCCAGCCTTTAGTTTGGTTACCGTATCCAATCAGGATACGATTCAACAACACAAAGTTGTTGTGGGAACTGCTGCGCGTAAAACACCAATCTTAAGTTCTACGCTGACTACCGTTGTTTTGAATCCAACGTGGACCGTACCTCCAACAATTAAAAAAAATGATTTAGTACCCAAAGCATCTAGTGATCTTTCCTATTTTTCAAGATTGAATTTTACAATTTACAACAACCAAGGAAAAGTAGTATCTCCTGAAAATTGGGATGCTAGTAAAGGGACATCCTATCGCTATGTTCAAAAAGGGGGCCAAGGTAATACGCTGGGGCGTGTAAAATTCATGTTTCAAAATAACCATGCCGTATATTTACACGATACTCCAAGTCAATGGGGGTTCGCCCGCAATGATAGAAATTTGAGTTCAGGATGTGTACGTGTACAAAATCCTTTTGAGCTGACAACTTATATTTTTGAGCTTGCCTCACCAAATTTAACCAAAGAAGAAGTAGACAAAATTGTTGCCTCCCAAGAAACCAAAAGCGTATCCGTGAGTAAAACTCCGATTGATGTTCATTTATTATATTGGACTGTAGAAGTGGATCGTCAAGGGAAATTTACCTATTTTAAGGATATTTACAAATATGACGAAGAATTGTACAAACGTTTAATCAAATAAAATCGTTCTTTTTTCTACATACAAAAGCCCAAGTAATTCTCTACTTGGGCTTTTGTATTCTGCGATTTTCCGTTGTTTATTCCGCAAATTGAAAAGTTCCTTGTATAAAATTTGAACTTCTTTTTCCTTGACTACTGCCATCATCGGCATAGCTTAAGAAAGCATCCACACTTCCTTTTTGGGTATCAATAACCTGACTAACGGTTAGACCATCTTGTTCAATCCAGTTAATAAAAAACAGGTGATCCCCTATTTTCTTATAACTCATTGTTTCCGTTCCTTCTGAAACCACTCCCTTGGCATTCGTTGTTTTCCAATGCAATTGATTTTCTGACAAATACGTTACCTCTGCTTTAAAATCAGGGTAAGCTAATATTCCCTTTTGCCCAATTAGACCACCATGATCTTGTATTGATTGCGCCTGAGTAGTCTCACTTGTTTGATTGGATGCTGCTCCTTTGGTCGTTGAATCTCCTTGTTTACAAGACAAGAGCAACAAAGGAGTTGCAAGTAAACATAAACTGATTTTTTTCATCGCTTTAATTTTTTTAAATAATACTATCGTTTGTCCTACAGTGCATCAGATGTTATTCCAACTTGTAGTACACTTAAAAGTAACAAAAAGTAGACCTGTCTGTATCAAAAAAATTGATTTATTTTAAAATAAAAATGTCCAACGCACTCTAGTACGTTGGACATTTTTAGCAACTATTCGTTGAATCCTATGCTATTAGATTAAATATTTTGATTGTTTTAAATAATCTTGTTGTGTAGAATAAATAAACAAGCAAGATTCATCTTTGATCAAGTCAATTAATTCTTTATTCACTTCATTTGGAACAGCTGGGCAACCGTAGCTTCTTCCCAGACGACCTTGTTTCAAAGCTAAAGTTGGAGAAGCATAATCCGCTCCATGTACCACAATCGCACGTGTACGCGCATTGTCGTTAATCCCCTTTTCCAATCCATCTAAACGCATCGAAAAGCCATTACTCCCTTGATACGTTTCGCCCGTTTTATAGAATCCTAAACTACTCATATGGGAGTTAATTCGATTAGAAAATGCCGTAGCAAACTCATCCCCTGTTCGCTTACCATGTGCGACCACAGACTCTAATAACACGGTATTTTTGTCCATATCAATCACCCATAAGCGCTTTTGTGTAGAAGAAACGCTAAAATCGACAATCGTCAATTTACTGTTTTTAATCAATCCTTCCTCTTGCATTTTTAAATAGCCTTTCAACGCCATGGTAAATACTTTTTCTGAAGGAGCGTTAAATGCCTTTAGTTCTAACGTTTGAAAAAGTGTATTCGCTTTTAACTCAAATCGCTCTTCTGCACTTAATTCTACTTTTTCTATCTTCTCTATTTTTTCTGTTCTGGCAACATCCAATTGAATGGACGACATATCAAATGCTATTGAATTCTTGGCAACACCTGCACCTACTAATACCAAAGCGGCTGACGCCACTATCCACTGCTTATAATTCATTATTATATCTTTAAAAAGGGATTGTTTTTAATTACGAAGTCGTAAAAATAAAAAAATATTCTTACCAAACAAATGATTATCACCCAACTAAGTCTATAATTGTGATTTTTTTTTACTTTCGTTGCTTATTGAGAATTTTTTTTAACCAAAAATCACAATTTCCTTAAATCCTAAAACGTCAGGAGGAAAAAGCGCCTTCTTTTTAAATAAAATGCAGGAATCTACCGACGAAAAGCAGAAGTTAACCATACAATCTGTAAATTTGTGTAAGGAATAATTCAAACGACAAAACACACAACAATGAATAAGAAAGTAATTTTAATGATACTGGATGGCTGGGGAAAAACACAAGACCCTAAGGTTTCAGCCATTGCACATGCACAAACACCGTTCATCGATAGTCTGTATACCCAATACCCAAATACATATGTATTAACGGATGGACTCAATGTAGGATTGCCCGAGGGGCAGATGGGAAATTCAGAGGTAGGTCATATGAATTTAGGAGCCGGTCGAATTGTGTACCAAGATTTGGTTAAAATCAACATGGCCGTTGAAAATAAGACCATTGCCCATGAACCAGCTTTACAAGCCGCTTTTGCTTATGCCAAAGCAAACAATAAAAAAGTTCACTTCTTAGGTTTACTGTCAGATGGTGGGGTACATTCTCATGAAAAACACTTATACGGATTAGTAGATGCTGCGGTTGATTTTGGGTTACAAGATATTTTCATCCACGCCTTTACGGATGGGCGTGATGTCGATCCAAAATCGGGAGTAAGACACGTAAAAAACCTAGCAGAACACATCGCGTATTCCCCTGCTAAATTAGCTTCTGTAATAGGTCGCTACTATGCCATGGATCGCGACAAACGCTGGGAAAGAGTAGCTAAAGCCTACCATTTACTTGTAGAGGGGAAAGGAATTCACTCTACTGATGCAGTAAAAAGCATCGAAGCAAGTTATGCCAATAATGTAACAGACGAGTTTATTGACCCTATTGTCCTGGTTGATCAAGACAATCATCCCGTTGGAAAAATTGAAGCTGACGATGTCGTTATTTTCTTCAATTTCCGTACAGACCGTGGGCGTGAATTAACACAGGTTTTATCCCAAAGTAATTTCCCTGAATTTGCAATGAAAGCTTTGCCCTTGTATTTCGTTACTTTAACCAATTACGATGATACGTTTAAAAATGTACACGTAGTATATGACAAAGAAAACTTACACCATACCTTAGGTGAAATTATAGCCCATCATGGAAAAAAGCAAATTCGCATTGCTGAAACAGAAAAATACCCACACGTTACCTTTTTCTTCTCAGGAGGAAGAGAATTGCCTTTTGAAGGAGAACAACGCATTCTGTGTCCTTCTCCTAAAGTAGCAACTTACGATTTACAACCCGAAATGAGCGCTTTCGATCTGAAAGATGCCTTGATTCCCGAATTGCAAAAAGGAGAGGTTGACTTTGTGTGTTTGAATTTCGCCAATGGCGATATGGTTGGCCATACAGGAGTCATGGAAGCCGCCATTAAAGCTTGTGAAGCTGTAGACCAATGCGCAAAAGAAGTAATCGAAGCGGCTTTGGCGAATAATTATACTACAATTGTTTTAGCCGATCACGGAAATTGTGAAACGATGATTAATGAGGATGGAACACCAAATACCGCACATACAACCAATCCCGTGCCGATTATTTTAGTAGATAAAGATATTAAAACCATCAATCACGGGGTTTTGGGTGATCTTGCACCAACTATCTTAAAGTTGATGGGATTACCTCAACCTGAAGAAATGACCAGACATTCGTTAGTATAAACGAAAAGAACAACATAAAAAAAGTGCTTTGTAAAATTTACAAAGCACTTTTTTGTTGGGCTATTTTACTATATTCGTATCACTTACAACCAATCAACCATCCCTTATGACTAAAATTTTCCCTCTTTTGGGGTTGCTCATCCTCTGCTCCTCTTGTATTACGATATACGGAGTAACGAGTGATTACAAAAAATTAGATCCAGCACTCCACGCCTATCTTGCTACCTACGAAGAAGGAAAAGATACCCTATACAATCGCGTTTATTCCATAACAGGAGAACAAATCCGTAAACAAATGGAACAACACGATAAAATTCTAGTCTATACTTTTGCCAATGGTTGTTCAAGCTCTACTTGTTATCCCTTAGCCACCTTTAAGCGTTGGGCAGATGAAAATGGATATAAACTTTACTTGGTAACTACAGGCTATGGAAACCTAAGTAGTACACTAAGTCAAGAGATCGACCTACCACTTTATGTAATCAACTACAAAGCATACAATACCAATATGCAGGGAAAATACAGTAATCGTTTTTTAATGGATTTACTTCAAAACGAGGCAAATCCAAAAGCAATTGTAAAAGATCCATACGTTAATCTATATGCCTTTGAAAAGGGAAAACTCACCCAAGTTTCTGGTGATTTATTGAATCTCGAATCCCAATTTATTTCTTCTAACAAGTAAACTATTCCATCACTATGTTTAGATTCTCATTGTTGTTTTTTATTTCTGCATTGGTTTAAACAATCTCAATCTCGTTTAGTAAGCAAGTTGTTCAACTACCTTTACTATAAACAAAAACGAAGAAAATTATGAAAATAACAAACCTATACTTAGAAACAGAGAACCTGAACAATAGCCTTTCGTTTTATCAAAACACCTTAGGGTTGACCGTAGTTGAACAAACAGCAAAAGAGGTTCGCTTTCAAGCGGGAGAAACCCTACTTACTTTCACGGAGAATAAAAATAAAACGCCTTTTTATCATTTTGCTTTTAACATAGCGACAAATCACTTAGAGCAAGCGATTGCTTGGGCACAAGCGAACCACATTGAGTTACTGCCCTCTCCTAAAAATGAAATCATTACCCACTTTGACACGTGGAAAGCGAAGTCGATTTACTTTTGGGACCTTAATGGCAATTTACTTGAATTTATTGCTAGAGCCGATATCCAAACCACAAAAGCACAGCCTTTTTCACCTAAAGAGATGTTGAATATTAGCGAAATTGGCATTGTAACCGCTCATCCCATGCAAACAGCAGAAGCAATCATGCAACAAACGGGATTGCAGTATTTCAGCAAATCCGCCCCCCTACCTGAATTCTGTGCGATTGGCGATGACGAAGGATTGCTTATTTTCGTTAGCCCCGAAAGAAATTGGTATCCAACCCAACTCAAAGCGCAACCGAGTACAGCAACCATTAAGTTAGAAGTCAGCAACAGCACCCATACAATTCTAGCATCGGATTGGAAATAAGTTAATTATTTTGCTTTTCAATCACATAGAACCACTTTATTTCTAAAATTCCATTTTCATCGATTTTTTAGATTCAAAGGAATACCGTAATTTTGTAGTTCTTAAATCAATAAAGTATGATCATTCCAAAAACTCTAGAACAAATTGAGTTGATGAGACAAAGTGCCCTTTTAGTTTCAAAAACATTGGGGATGCTTGCAACAGAGCTAAAGCCAGGAGTAACGACTTTAGAATTAGATAAAAAAGCAGAAGAATTTATCAGGGATCACGGTGCAGTACCGGGATTCAAAGGATTATATGGATGTCCTTCTACTATTTTGACTAGTGTAAACGAGCAAATTGTACATGGACTACCAACGGATAAACCGATTGTAGAAGGGGATATCGTATCCATTGACTGTGGAACAGTGATGAATGGATACTATGGTGACCACGCCTATACCTTTGAAATAGGTGAAGTAGCGCCAGAAACCAAGCGTTTATTACAAGTGACCAAAGAATCGCTTTACGTGGGAATTCGCGAATTCAAATTGGGAAATCGCGTAGAAGATGTGGGAAGTGCCATTCAACGTTACTGTGAAAAAGAAGGCTATACGGTCGTTCGCGAATTAGTAGGTCACGGATTGGGAACGAAAATGCACGAAGCGCCTGAAATGCCGAATTACGGTAAACCAGGTAGAGGTAAAAAATTCGTTGAAGGAATGGTGGTTGCTATTGAGCCTATGATTAACTTAGGAACAAGAAACATCAAACAATTAAACGACGGTTGGACAATCGTTACCCGTGATGGAAAACCTTCGGCTCACTTTGAGCACGATGTAGCTTTGGTAAATGGAAAACCAGAATTATTGTCTACCTTCCACTACATTTACCAAGCCTTGGGAATCCAAAGCAACGAAGAAGATGAGTTTAGAGCTAATCCTTTAGTTTTATAATTCACTTCCCTCTAATGAAGAAACTTTTCAAAACTATACTGAACATCATACCTCGACCGATTTTAATTCGGTTGAGTTATCTTGTTCGACCTATTTTTGCCTGCTACCTCAAAGGAGATCGATACACCGATCCGATTGATGGCAAAAGCTTTAAAAGTTTTTTACCCTATGGCTATGCCAAACAACGCCCTAATGTACTTTCACCAAGTACATTGTCATTAGAAAGACATCGTTTGCTGTGGCTGTACTTGCAAAATGAGACTGATTTTTTCACAGCCGCTCATCGCGTCTTGCACTTCGCACCAGAACAAGCGTTCTACAAGCGCTTTAAAAAACAAGCGAATTTAACCTATACCACCACTGATTTAGAATCGCCTTTAGCCGATGTTAAAGCGGATATATGCAATCTGCCTTTTGCTGATAATTCCTTCGATATTATCTTGTGTAATCACGTTTTAGAACACATTCCCGATGACATCAAAGCCATGCAAGAGCTATATCGCATCCTTAAACCAGGAGGAATGGGTATTTTTCAAGTTCCGCAAGACCTCAACAGAACAACTACTTTTCAAGACGACAGCATTACCGATCCCAAAGAACGCACCTTGGTGTTTGGGCAGTATGATCACGTCCGCGTGTATGGATTAGACTATTTTGACAAATTGCGTCAAATCGGTTTCACTGTTATTGAAGAGGACTATACGCACAAACTAACTCCTAAAGAAGTAGTCAAATATTGCCTAGCTCCAGGTGAAATAATTCCTGTTTGCTTCAAACCCGCTTAAACCTTCCTTTCTCATTCTATCGCTTTTGCGTATCTTCGTCCTACTATTATTTAGTAAATTGATATGACTAGGATTACGACCGTACTTTTTGACATGGATGGCGTTTTAATTGACTCCGAAAAATTTTGGCAACAAGCAGAGCAAGAGGTTTTTACTTCTGTCGGCTGTCAATGGAGCGAAGCAATTGCCCATCAAACCACTGGACAAACTACAAGAGCCGTTACTGAACTTTGGTACAGCTTATATCCTTGGACAGGCAAAACACTAGAAGAAGTAGAACAGGCAGTGATTGATCGCGTAGATGAACTCATCCGCCTTCAAGGAGAAATAAAAATAGGCGTATGGACAACGTTGACTTTCTTACAATCCCAAGACATAAAAATTGGCTTAGCAACCAATTCAACCCCTTCATTAATTCAAACTGTTTTGAATCGATTGAAAATTGCACACTTTTTTCAAACTACTGTATCCGCTTTAGATGTAGCTCAAGGTAAACCCGCACCAGATGTTTATTTACAAGCCGCACAAAATCTAGGAAGCTATCCCGCAGATTGCCTTGTTATTGAAGACTCTTTTACTGGAGCAACCGCAGGTAAAAAAGCAGGCATGACCGTTTTTATTGTTCCTGAATTGGAATTTTACCACGACACTAAATTCAACTTAGCAGACAGAAAACTAGTTGACTTAACTGAATTTGAAGAAAATTTCTTAGCTTTAAATTGCGTAACTCCTTAATAAATATTCGCTCATGTTGAACCTACGATGGCTTTTTATATTCTTTTTGTGTACGCTATTCGCTCATGCACAGCAAACACAGGATTATACCGCTAATTACATTAAAATGGCTGCTTTCATGGCCAATGATAAAGCCACTACCCCCTTTTTTCCATTACAAGATGGATTTACTCTTGAGTTTGATGATTTATATGGAGATGAAGGCAATTACTATTATCGCGTATTGGCCTATAATTATGATTGGACGCCTGCTCAATTGAGACCGATTGAATATATCAAAGGAATGGATAATCAACGGATTCAACAATACAGCACTTCATTTAATACCCTTCAGCTGTATACCCACTACAAATTGACGATTCCCAACTCCGTGTATCGCATTACCAAAAGTGGTAACTACATTTTAGAAATTTACGATGAAGACAACCAAGTAGTAGTTCGACGTAAATTTGTCTTATATGAAAATAGTGTTGGCGTTGGTGCACAAGTAAAAAGACTACGCGATCTAACTTATGTTGATACCAAGCAATCCTTAGAACTTACTATTAAACTTGGAGATCATACCTATCAGAACCCAACTGCCAATATCAAAGTAGCCTTATTCCAAAATGGACGTTGGGATTCCTATATCACCAAAGTTCCCCCTCAATATACCATTGGTACGGATTTAATTTACAAATACGACAAAGAGACAAGCTTTTGGGGAGGAAATCAATTTCGCTATTTCGACAACAGTGACTTGAGACAAGCCAATAATATGATTTATTCCAATGGCAAAGAAAATGATATGTATAAAACCATACTTTATCCTATCACAGGATGGTTAGAAAAAAAATATTCTTACTACCCGGATATCAGTGGCTCATTTAGAGTGCGAAATATATATGGTAAAAACGCCACTATTGAAGCAGAATACAGTTGGGTATACTTTGAGTTCCAACCCATCTCAGAAGATAAAAACAAGGCTTACTATGTAACGGGTATGTTCAACAATTATGAATTAACACCTGAACATAGGCTTGAATATAATACACAGACGGATCGCTTTGAAAAGGCCATTCTCATCAAGCAAGGATTTACCAATTACAACATTACCACTGTTCAAAAAGGAATAGTAAGCAACGAACACAATCAAGATGGCAACCACGCCCTAACGACCAATACCTATCAAGTTTTAGTCTACTATAAAGGAAATACTGATTTATATGACCGCGTTATTGGTTTTGTAGAAACCAATGCGGAACAAATTACGTACTAGAACCCAAAAAGAAACAACATTATGGTATCAAAACAAACCAAAGGAGTAAATGTAACAGTAGTAACATTGTATGAAGGTTTTTTTCAGCGTGGCAATAGCATGCAATTTGCTTTTAGTTATGAAATCACCATCGAAAATCAGAGCGATTCTACCATTCAAATTCACTCGCGTTATTGGGAAATTTACGACTCGCTCAATACCAAAGAAATTGTAGAAGGCTTAGGGGTTGTGGGAGAACAACCCTTCATTTTACCCCAAGAGAAGTACACCTATAGCAGCGGTTGTGTATTGACGTCAACTTCAGGGGCGATGCAGGGGTATTACAACGTAATCCGAACAGATAATCAGCAAATGATCAGCATTGAGATTCCCTTTTTTAAACTGATTGCACCCTTTATTTTAAATTAGACGCTTTAAGTTAAACTACTGTAAATCGCCTATAGTTCTAGTAAAATTAATTATCTTTGTAGTTACATATTTTAATAAACCCGAAAAAAAGTACATTATGTCAAAAGGATTCTACAAAGTTCCAAGTGCTATTAATGAGCCTGTAAAATCATACGCGCCAGGAACGCAAGAGAGAGAATTGACTTTGAACTCTTTCAAAGAGCAATATAGCCAATTAGTTGATATTCCATTATATATTGGTGGAGAAGAAATCAGAACTGGAAATACAAAAGATTTATTCCCACCTTTTGATCACAAACATAAACTAGGTGTTTACCACCAAGCAGACAAAGCCTTAGTTGAAAAAGCAATTGCTACAGCTTTAGAAGCAAGAACAAAATGGGCAGCAATGCCATGGGAACACAGAGCGGCTATTTTCTTAAAAGCGGCTGAATTATTAGCAGGCCCTTACCGTGCTAAAATTAATGCGGCTACGATGATTGCTCAAGCAAAAACTCTACACCAAGCAGAGATTGATGCGGCTTGTGAATTCATCGACTTCTTGAGATTCAACGTAGAATATATGGCTCAAATTTATTCCGAGCAACCGCTATCTGTTGATGGAGTTTGGAATAGATTAGAACACCGACCATTAGAAGGTTTTGTATACGCAATTACTCCATTTAACTTTACGGCAATCTCTGGAAACTTACCGTCTTCAGTTGCAATGATGGGGAACGTTGTGGTTTGGAAACCATCTGCTACACAAATTTACTCTGCACAAGTAATTGTAGAAGTATTCAAATTAGCTGGTTTACCTGACGGTGTAATCAACGTAGTTTACGGTGATTCAGCTATGATTACAGATACCCTTTTAGCTAGTCCTGATTTTGCTGGAATTCACTTTACAGGATCAACGGGTGTATTCAACAGCATGTGGACAAAAATTGGACAAAACATCAACAACTATAAAACATACCCAAGAATTGTTGGGGAAACAGGTGGAAAAGACTATGTGTTAGCACACCCATCTTCAAATGCTAAAGAAGTGGCTGTTGCCTTAACAAGAGGAGCTTTCGAATACCAAGGACAAAAGTGTTCTGCAGCTTCAAGAGCGTATATCCCTGCTTCATTATGGCCACAAGTAAAAGACTTTATGGCTGCTGATTTAGCAACAATCAAAATGGGTTCTCCAGTAGATCCTTCTAACTTTGTTTCTTCTGTTATTTCTGAAAGTTCTTTCGACAAATTGGCGAAAGCAATTGAAGCAGCAAAAGATGCAAAAGACGCTGAGGTTGTATTGGGAGGTTCATACGATAAATCTGTAGGTTACTTTGTTCAGCCAACGGTTATCTTAACTTCTAATCCAAAATACGATACAATGGAAACAGAATTATTCGGTCCTGTTTTAACTATTTACGTATACGAGGATGCTAAATGGGCTGAAACATTGAAATTAGTAGATGAGACTTCCGCTTATGCCTTAACTGGAGCAATCTTCTCTCAATGTCGTTATGCAATCGCAGAAGCTACTGAAGCCTTAGTAAACTCGGCTGGTAACTTCTACATCAATGACAAGCCAACAGGTGCTGTTGTAGGTCAACAACCATTTGGTGGAGCAAGAGCTTCTGGTACAAACGACAAAGCAGGTTCTATCTTGAACTTATTGCGTTGGGTATCGCCAAGAACAATCAAAGAAACCTTTGTTCCTGCAAAAGATTACAAATATCCTTTCTTAGGATAATACATACAAAGGCGGTTTGTTAACCGCCTTTTTTATTTCACAATTCAGTGCTTTTTATCGGGATCGTTTGATACATTTAAAAAAACGATTAAGTAAAAATTACTTTTATATTTTGCTTTTATACTTTTTCAGCAGAAAAAGTTCCTTATTTCATTTCTAAAGTACTGGGTTATACTTATTAACAAATAAAATATAACTCATGTTTAAAAAATTACGAGACAGAAAACAACTGGTTATTAACCCACCCGTTTTTACCACCTCCATTTTTCTAATCATTTTACTTCTTGCTATCTGCCTCCTTTTTCCCAATAAAGTGGGCGATTGGTTTCATATTGGACAACTTGCAGTAACTGAAAATTTTGGTTGGTTTTTTATTCTTACCGTTAATATCATCCTCATTTTTGCCCTATTTCTCGCCTTTGGCAAGTATGGAAATATTCGTTTAGGGGGTGATGATGCTGAACCCGAATTTTCCAAACCTTCTTGGTTTGCTATGTTATTTAGTACAGGAATGGGAATCGGAATTATGTTCTTTAGTATTGGAGAACCTGTTTCTCACTTCTTTAATCCTCCTCGCGCTACTGATGGCGATACTAATACCGCAATCCAAGCGATGGAATTTACTAGTTTACACTGGGGTTTACACGCTTGGGCTATCTATGCTATTGTTGGTCTAGCCTTAGCTTTCTTCAGTTTTAACAAGAAACTACCCATGACCTTCCGCTCTTTATTATATCCTTTTTTAAAGGAAAAAATTCACGGTTGGTGGGGACATACCATTGATATCTTATCCACTTTAGCCACCGTATTCGGTCTATCCACTTCCTTGGGACTAGGGGTAACCCAAATTGCTGCCGGATTACAATACCTCTATGGTTGGGAAATATCCCCTTTAATGCAAGCGGGAATTATTATTGGCGTAATTAGTGTCGCTACAATCTCCGTTCTATCTGGATTGGACAAAGGGGTCAAACTTTTGAGTAATGTCAATATGTATTTGGCTTCTGGTTTTATGCTGCTCATTTTCATCACAGGGCCTACCCTTTTTATTCTAAAAGGATATGTACAAAATACGGGATCCTATTTGGCGAACTTTATTGATATTAGTACGTGGAATGATACCTACGGAGGTTCCGGATGGCAAAATATTTGGACGATTTTCTATTGGGCTTGGTGGATTGCTTGGTCTCCTTTTGTAGGTAGCTTTATTGCGCGAATTTCAAAAGGACGCACCATTAAAGAATTCATTTTAGGCGTTCTAATCGTACCCGGGTTAATTACCCTGCTATGGATGAATGTATTTGGAGGAAGTGCCTTACACACCATTTTAGAAGGCGATATGACGATGGTAGTCGCTGTTAAAGAAGATATTTCAACAGCTCTCTTTGTCTTTTTAGAAAACTTTCCTCTCACAAACTTTCTATCCCTAGTTGCCATCATTCTTATTTTCTTTTTCTTTATTACCTCTTCGGATTCTGGATCTTTAGTTATCGATAACATTACCTCAGGGAGTGAAGGGAATTCTCCCGTTTGGCAACGTATATTCTGGTCCTTTTTACAAGGATTTATTGCCATCGTATTACTATGGGGTGGCGGTTTAGATGCCTTACAAACCGCTGTAATTATAACCGGACTCCCCTTTGCCGTTATCCTCCTGCTCATGTGTTACAGCTTGCAAAAAGGGTTACAAGATGAATTGAATAAAAAGGCCAAACAATTGAAGTCGAAACAAGAAAAGAGTTACAAGGATATTATCTCTGATTTAATCGAAGAACAGCAAAAATAACGCATGATGGAAACAAACAAAGCACTCAATATAATAGTTGGCTTAGACCTCTCTGAGATGGATCACTATTTGATTCAATATGCCAAAATACTCGACCATATTCTAAACGTAGCACAAATCACCTTTATTCACAATTTAAAATTAGGTGAACTACCCAAAGAATTGATTGAAGAAGAACAAATAAAACTCATACAGCAAAGAATACACAAACGGATAGAAGAGCAAATTAGTGCGACTGAAATCACCTATCCATACGATATTGTGGTGACAATGGAGAACTATTCAGAAATTGCCTTTTCAACCCTTACAAAGCAAAAGAACTACGACTTACTGTTGTTGGGAAACAAGCAACAATTGACCGGAAATGGCGCTTTGGCCAACAAACTCATTCGCCTATTGCCTTCAGCTACACTTCTTGTTCCTGAAACCTTTCACGTTCCCATTGAAACAGTTATTGACGCCATCGATTTCTCTCGCTACACGAATTCAATTATGCTGTGGGCCGATCGATTCAAAAACAATTCTAAGGGACAGCGAATCAAGCATTCTGCAGTGCATATTTCCAAATCGTATTGGAGCTATCTGCCGATGATGACAGAACGGGAATTGGACAAAATTTCGCTAGAAGACATTAGAGAAAAAGAAGAAAAATGGAACCAAGCCTATGCACAATATACCGATATCGATATTGTTCCTGCTAAAAATCAGAATGTGGCTGCAGCCCTAATTCAATACGCCAAAACCAAAAAAGCAGATCTAATGATTTTAGGGGTAAAAGGATCTGCGGGTATTAAGGACATTATTTTGGGAAGTGTAGCCAATCACGTCCTTCATCGTCCTACTGATACTTGTTTGCTTTTTGTCAAACCACTTATTGGAAAGAAGTGAGAAGAAATCGGAGCGCAGTGAAAATCGAAACGCAGTGAAGATTCATCAAACACTAAACCAAATATAAAATAGGTGAGATAGATTCATCGAATACCAAAATAAATATAAACCTAATGATATAAAGAGGTTAGAAGAAAAAAAACTTCTTTAAAAAATAAAAAAAAGGCATGAATTGTAGTTGCAATCCATGCCTTTTTTTATTTTTTTGTTTGAAGATTGAATCATCTTACAGTAGAGAAACCTACCCTTATATCTCCTTTCCTCTAACTTCTATCCATAAAAAAAGATTCTAGGTCAAAAGAAAGAATTTCCTTACTTGAGAAAATTCACTCCTCTCCTCTTTCTTCTCACTTCTTTCTTCTATCCAATTTACCCTTTGTATTTCAACGGTAGATACACCACTTTTTTGGTCTCAAAAAATTCATTGTCAAAGATATTGCTCAAATCGAACTGAACGGCTTTAGGAAAATCTTGCAATTCTTCTGTTAAGTCTCCTCCTTTTAAATATAAGATACCATTTTCGAATTCGTGGTTATTTTCCTTTTTCGTTTTATGGCGAATCCACTTGACAAAATCGGGCATATTAGTAACCGCACGACTCACGATAAAGTCAAATTTTTCCTCTACGGTTTCCGCTCGTTTTTGTTCTGCTACTACATTCGTCAACCCCAAGGCTTGCACTACCTCATTAACTACACGTATTTTTTTTGCAATAATATCAATCAAATAGAATTTTGTCTCTGGAAACATAATAGCCAAGGGAATACCTGGAAAACCTCCTCCTGTTCCAACGTCCATCACACTACTTCCGGGAACAAATTCCATGACTTTGGCAACACCCAAAGAATGCAAAACATGCTTTACGTATAATTCCTGTATATCCTTTCTAGAAATAACGTTAATTTTCGCATTCCATTCATGATATACAGCTTCCAATTGTTCAAATTGTGCGATTTGTTCTGGGGTAAGATTAGGGAAATATTTTAAAATTTCTTCCATTTCAAAAGTTTTGACAAAAATAGCCTTTTTTCTCGGTAAATAAACACCCTTAACTATAGAACTCATCTTGACTTTCTCTAATTGGTTAAAAATTGCTCTTTTGAGCCTGTTTTTCGCCATTTTTTCATTCCGTAGCCCTGCTATGCAACTTAAAAATGCCTTTAATCAGACTCAAAATGGCTAATTTTCACTTCAATCAAAAAAGTCAACATGAGTTCTCAATATAAATTTATTATACTTACCTTTGGTTGATACTATTTAAATGTATTTAATACCTATGGAAACTCAAGTTCTATCAGATAGAATCAACAATCTTACAACTTCACAGACTTTAGCGATGGCCGCAAAAGCTCGCGAGCTAAAAGAACAAGGAATAGACATCATCAGCTTGAGTCTTGGTGAACCAGATTTTAATACACCTGACTTTATCAAAGAAGCAGCTATTCAAGCAATCCAGGATAACTATAGTAAATACCCTCCTGTTGAAGGATATTTAGAGTTAAGACAGGCGATTAGCAACAAATTCAAAAGAGATAACAATCTAAACTATACAGCCAACCAAATTGTCGTTTCGACAGGAGCTAAACAAGCGTTATTCAATGTAGCTCAAGCGATGATCAATCCTGGAGACGAGGTGATCATTCCCGCTCCTTTTTGGGTGAGTTATGCTGAAATCGTAAAAATTGCAGAAGGTATTCCCGTAGAAGTTTCAACAACGATCGACACCGATTTTAAAATTACGGCTCAACAGTTGGAAGAGGCAATTACACCTCAAACCAAAATGGTGTGGTTCAGTTCACCTTGTAACCCAAGTGGATCTGTTTACAGCAAAACAGAATTGGAAGCTATTGCTGCTGTACTAGAAAAACACCCCGCTATTTACATCCTTTCAGATGAAATTTACGAACACATCATTTTTGACAGTGCTTATTGCAGTATTGGTTCAATTGGCAATCTAATTGAGCGTACCATTACAGTAAACGGAATTTCGAAAGCCTTTGCTATGACAGGATACCGTATCGGTTATATCGGTGCCCCAGAATTCATTGCAAAAGCTTGTGCTAAAATGCAAGGACAGGTAACTTCGGGTGCCAATACAATTGCACAACGCGCAACGATCACAGCCGTTAACGCAGATCCAAGTGTATTAAAAGACATGGTAAGCGCCTTCAAAAATAGAAGAGATATAGTAGTAAACTTATTGAGAGAAATCCCAGGAGTAAAAGTAAATGTACCAGATGGTGCGTTCTACCTATTCCCAGATGTATCTGCTTTCTTTGGAAAAACGCTACAAGGAGTAACCATTAACAACGCAAACGATTTATCGATGTATTTATTAGATAAAGCCTATGTTGCAACCGTTACAGGTGATGCCTTTGGAAATCCAAATTGTATCCGCCTTTCTTATGCAACAAGCGAAGATCAATTGACAGAAGCACTAAAGCGAATGAAAGAGGCTTTGAAATAGAACTCATCAACAAAAAATATACATAAGCGCTTAATACTCTCGTATTAGCGCTTTTTTTTTGTAAAAATAAAAACCGTATCTTTAAAAGATAAACCGATTGTTGTGGATATACTATTAGAAAGCATTGCGAAGCATGTAACCTTGACAGAAGTAGAGCAAAAAATTGTATTGGATTCCTTTGAATCCCATCGTTATAGTGCCAAAGAAAAAACCCTAATCGAAGGGGAAATTTGCTATAATTCTACTTTTGTAATCTCAGGAATATTGAGAAACTACTTTGTTGATGATCAGATCGTCGAGCATACCGTTAGTTTTGCTACTAATGGATGGTGGATTGCCGATATGTACAGCTTTTTATCTCAAAAACCGGGAAAATCCTATATTGAGGTAGTTGAAGATGCTATGGTCTTAACTATGACTCGTACTCAACAGCTCAATCTCTTTGACCAAGTTCCAAAAATGGAACGTTATTTCCGCATCCTTATTGAACGATCACTAATCGCCAATCAACAACGCTTGATGGATAACCTTTCACTAACCGCTGAAGAGCGTTATGAGCGCTTCTGCGAGCGTTTCCCGGATATTAAACACTGTTTACCACAAAAGCAAATTGCGTCCTATTTAGGGATTACCCCTGAATTTTTTAGCAAATTAAAAAAGCGAATCCTAACCGCGAAATAGAGGTTGGTTATTGTTCGTTGTTTGTTGTTTGTTGTTCGTGACAATCGACAATCAACAATCGACAATCAACCACACCTCCTCACACCTCCTCACCATTTCTTAACCTACATTAAGCAACTAACCCATTGATTGTCTGTATCTTTGTATAACAAAAATCGATACAGCTATGGATAATTTTATTTTATACCCCGCAGATACAAGAGGATTTGCCGACCACGGTTGGTTGAAATCACACCACACGTTTAGCTTTGCTAACTATAGAAACAATGACCGTGTACACTTCGGTGTTTTACGTGTTCTCAATGATGATTATGTAGCACCAGGCATGGGATTTGGAACTCATCCCCATGAAAATATGGAGATTATCTCAATTCCGTTGAAAGGAAGTCTAGCACATCAAGATAGCATGGGACATGGACAGACGATTAACGTCAATGAAATTCAGGTGATGAGTGCAGGTACAGGGGTTCAACACAGTGAGTTTAACCCTAGTGAAACAGAAGCGAGTGAATTCTTGCAAATTTGGGTATTTCCCAATAAACTTCACGTCACACCGCGCTATCAACAATTGCCCTTAGACGTGGCGAATAGAAAAAACAATTGGGATCAGATTCTATCTCCTAATCCTGAGGATGCAGGAGCGTGGATTCACCAAAATGCCTGGTTTCATTTAGCAAACTTGGATCAAAATAAAGGACTAAACTACGAGCTGAAAGATAAAACCAACGGAATTTATCTCTTTGTATTAGAAGGGAGCATCACAGCGAACAACCAAACATTAAATCGCAGAGATGCCATCGGAATTTGGGATATTGATTCCCTTCAAGTACAAGCAACGGCTGATGCACAACTATTATTAATGGAGATTCCGATGGAATTGCCAAGTTACTTACAATAATTACAAACAGTAAAAAAATAAAAAAAATGGAAACTAAAATTTGGAACATTGACACTACACACACTTCAATTGGCTTTAAAATTAAACACATGATGTTTACCAATGTAAGAGGAAATTTCACCGATTATCAAGCAACAATCAACCTAGTAAATGATAATTTAGAAGAAAGCACACTACAATTTGAGGCTCAAACAGCTTCAATTGACACAAACAATACAGATCGTGACAACCACTTAAAAAGTGCTGATTTCTTTGATGCAGAACAATACCCTACTGTAACTTTTACCTCAACTAAAATTGAGAAAAAAGGAGAAGCCCATTATGTAGTAGAAGGTACTTTAACCATGCACGGTGTAAGTAAAACTGTAAAATTAAATGCAGAATACAGCGGTATCATTCAAGATCCATGGGGAAATGCTAAAATTGCTTTAGCCCTAAATGGTAAAGTGAATAGAAAAGACTGGAATTTAAACTGGAACACCACACTAGAAACAGGTGGTTTATTAGTAAGCGAAGAAGTTAATTTTGATATAGAAACACAATTTGTATTAGCTTAATTGATACGCCATAAACGGCAAAATCTAAGCAACTATCAATAAACGAAAAAAGGGCAAGTTTAAATTAAACTTGCCCTTTTTTTGTTTATTTTATTCTGATAACAGATAACTGATAACTATTTACCCTTGTTGTAAGCTGCGAACTTCATCATCCGTTAAAAATCTCCAGCTTCCTCTTGGTAGATTCCACTTGGTAATATTTCCGTACATGACGCGATCTACTTTCAATACATTATAGTCCATTGATTCAAATAAAGCACGTACTAATTTTACGTTAGACGCTTTTAATTTAATTCCGATTTCAGTCTTCGGTTGATTCTCAACATAAGCGACATCTTCCACAAATACGCGTTTCTCATCAATGTAGATTCCCTTTTGTACACGTTCTAAATCTTCGTATTTTAAGTTTCTATCCAATGATACTTGATACATTTTAGAAGAGCGTTGTTCAGGTGAACTTAGTTTTTGAATTAAACTCGTATCATTGGTAAAAATCATCAATCCCAATGTACTCTTATCCATACGACCTACAGGAGCTACTGCTGACTTAGTTGCATTTTTAATCAAGCTCAATACATTCTCTTGACTAATAACATCTTCATTGATGGTAGAGAATCCTTTGGGCTTATTTAACAAGATATATACCTTTTTCTCTGGTATTAATACCATACCGTCAAAGTTTACTACATCCGTTATATTTACTTTGTGTCCTAATTCCGTTACTACTTCTCCGTTCACTTTTACGTTACCCGAAGTAATATATAAATCTGCGTCTCTTCTAGAACATACTCCAGAATTACTAATATACTTGTTTAAGCGCATTACTCCATTATCTTCTTTTGGAGCTGATGCTACTTTTGGTTTTTTATCGAATGTTCTAGCAGAAGGATTAGGTTTTTGTGCTCCTTGTCCTTGACTAGCTCGCTTCTGGAAAGGTTTTGCACCTCCAACTTTTGATCCTCCAGCTTTAGATTTACCAGCTTTTGGCCCTCCTGCTTTTGGTTTACCACTGCGATTAGATTGGGGTTTTCTAGAACCTGATTTACCGTTATTCATATTAAATATTTTTGCAAAGATAGACAAACTCCGTCTTTTATTTCAAAATACAAAAAAATATAGCTTTTTATTATAAAGTCTCCTCTAAAAGATACTTGCCACTTGCCAAAACATCGGGCTTAATCAACACAATAGATAAAACTCCTAAGAGAATCAAAAGCTTAAGTAAAAAATGCAATTGGTGATATTCTTGCGTTGTATTCGATTTCCATAATCTCAATAAGAAGAACAGCAAAATAACAATACTAAAATAGAAATAGTAAATCATATAGCCAACATCAAAGCGAACCGTCATAAAATAGACGGGAATTAAAGCCAACACAAAAACACCTGTAATCACTTCTTTAGCTTTTCGCTCGCCAAAGCGCACCGGCATCGTCTGATAGTTATTAGCAAAGTCTCCTCGAAGATTTTCCAAATCCTTCATGATTTCTCGAATCAAAATAATGAGATACAAGAAAAAAGCATGTATAAAAATAGAAATATGAAATGATCTAAAGTACATGAGGATGGCAAAGAAAGGCAACATAGCCAACAACGAGGCTAATAGATTGCCAATGATTGGATATTTTTTCAACTTATGGGAATAAAACCACAAGAGGAAGATATAAATAGCAAAGAAAATAGCGCCATGTATGGAAACAGGAAGTACAATGCAAACCGATAGAAAATTGAGAAAAAAATAGACCCTCAATTTTGTTGTTTGACTCACCAAACGATCCAACATTGATTTATTGGGTCGATTGATTAGATCCTTCTCTGCGTCATAAAAATTGTTGATGATGTAGCCAGAAGCGATTGCTAAGGCCGATGCTAAGATAATGAGGAATAATTGCCAATCTAAAATAACGTCTAAGGCTCTTTTCTCTGGAGCGAATATAAAAATTGACGCTAGGTATTGGGCTAAAATTATAACAAAAATGTTATAACCTCTTACCACAGAAAATAGACTGAATATTTTAGCTAAGAGGATTTTATTTTTCCTAGATAACATATTTATTTTTCTTGTGATTAAAAAAGGTTATAACATGTTTTATATCTATATATCTTAAAATTGATATACTACTTCTAATTTGTAATCTTTCAGTGTTTCCTTTGCTTTGTCAATATCTGGGGTGAATCCCAAGATATATCCTCCTCCACCAGAACCACATAATTTCAAGTAGTAATCATTGGTTTCGATTCCCTTTTGCCACACCTGGTGAAACTGTTCTGGAATCATCGGTTTAAAGTGATTGAATACTACAGATGAAAGTTCTTTGGTATTATTAAACAGCGCTTTCAAATCTCCTTTTAAGAAGTTTTCTACACAAGCATCTGTATGCTTAATAAATTCTTCTTTCAGTACCTTTCTAAACCCTTGTTCTTTTAATTTCTCCATAAAGATGGTTACCATAGGGGCAGTTTCCCCAACAATACCCGAGTCTATTAAAAACACCGCTCCTTTTCCGTCTAAACTTTGAGAAGGAATTCCTGTTGGTTCAATATTATCTTTAGAATTGATCAGGATAGGTAAACTCAAATAGCTATTCAACGGATCTAAGCCTGAGCTAGTTCCATGAAAAAAAGCTTCCATTTTACCAAAGATTCCCTTTAGTATAAGTAATTTATCTTTACTTAAATTCTCTAGCACGGTAATTTTTTCTATCGCGTATTGATCGTAGATTGCTGCTACTAAAGCACCGCTACTTCCTACGCCATAGCCTTGTGGAATACTAGAATCAAAATACAGTCCATTTTCAATTTCTGTCTGTAGGCGATTGAGATCAAATTGAACCAAAGATGGCTCTGCCTCTTGCATATCTTGTAGATACGCAGCAAAGTTTCTCAAGCTCTCGTTTGATTTTTTAGCAAATCCCTCCAAGTTATCTTCCATTTTCAAGGCTCCCTTATAAAAATTATAAGGAATCGATAACCCTTTTGAGTCTTTAATAATTCCATATTCGCCGAATAATAGAATTTTCGAATAAAATAAAGGTCCTTTCATAGCTTATAAAAGTAATTTACACCACAAAGGTACGTATAATATTAACGCTTAGGTGTTTTTGTCTTATTTTTTTCTACAGATAGCGGTTTTTAAAACCATACACACAATGTCTACATCCGTTTTGACAACACTGTCCTTTGAGCAGATGATACAATTCGGTAAAGACAAAATATCCATTTTCTTTATAGAAGTGTTTTCCTTCTATCATTTCGCTTCTTGTAGGAGGAAATTCACTCATTTGGGCTTCCTGAACCAATTGCTCCATCTTTTCTAAACAAGCCGTACACAGACATTTATGAAACGAACTACGCAGAAAATTTCGAGTAGTTGCGCTGAGTTTAACTTGCGAGCAAGCACACAAATCAATTGTTTCAGCTCGACAGTCAATAGGTGATTTACAATGTGTACATACTTGATTCTTCGCCATGATCTTTCTACTTCATTGTAGCAAAATTATAGAATTTCATTCCACCATTCGCTTCAATTTCTACCTGTTGCTTTACAACCTCTCCACTTGGTTTTCGCAATTCAAAAGTCAACTTATTTACTCCTTTTTGTAAAGGGATACGAGCATAACTCATTTCAGCGGGTAAGGTTTGCCAATTTCGCGTGTCTGCCTTTTCAGAAAACATATTAAACAGCTGTAAGCCTAAACCTACACCTTCTAATATGGCATTGTTATCATTTGACTTAGCGGCAGACTTCACAGCGTATTCCGCAGCTTTTTTTACTGCTAATCGCGTTAAAATCTGTCCTAATTCTTTTCCAGCGCGTTCTTTCAGGGTAGAAACAGCTACAACATCAATATCATGTACTTTTTCTAATGCAAATATCTCACTTCCATTTACTTCTACATTAGCACTAGCATAAGGTGATTTTGTATGAATATACTTCGGAAAAGCAATATTCACACTGTGCACATCACTTAAGTTTGTATTTCCTGCAATTCCTAAGTCCAAGGGAATCATAACACCCAATGCATTCGTAAAGACCAAAGCTCCACTATCTCCTTTAATTAAAGTGAAGATAATATTTTCTTCTTCTTTAATTGGAGCAGTACCATTTTCCCAGAAAACGACAAGCTCTCCGCCTTCTGTCGCTTTATAGCGTTTAAAAGGGGTTGCAAAGTCTTTTTCAAATCGATGTAAATCAGTAACAAACCCAAGTTTATCCGCCATATTCATAGCATCATACTTCAGATTCTGTGGTGCGGAAACGCCATAATACAACCCTCCAACTGCACTTTGATATACGTCAAGTGCATTGCGGTACGAAATAAATGCGTCGTTATAATTACCGGTAGATTCGTAGATTAACCCTTGTAAATTAAGCGAAAATGCATCTTTCGAATAGCGCGTTGTTTTGTTGTTATATTTATCCCCTAACTCATAATTTTGCAAACTAATTCGACGCGCTTCTACGAGCGCTTCTTGTGATTGTCCGAGATACAAATAATTCAATGCTTTATAGTAGTGAATCATAAAGATTTCAAATTCCTCTCCTTTGTAACTCTGCGACATAGAATTAAGAAAAAGTCCCACCATAACATCACCAAACTTAGTCACTTGATCTTCAATAACTAAATCGGCTTTATTAAAGTATTGATTACTCAGGGCATAATTTCCTTTTAGATGCTCCACCTTTCCCTTTTCCATATAGAATAACAGAAGATTTCGAGGTTTTTGCAACAACTTGTTCTTATCTAAGGCATTATCCGCTCCGACGTAATCTTCATTGAGCATACGTTGGTAGTAATCGGTAATTCTATCGTGATAAGTGGCACATCCAAATACGAAAAACATTAGCACAACAAGTACTAATGTTTTTGTAATTGAATATATGGTTCGATTGAAAACCATAAATTATAAATTTAGTTTTTTACGTATTTCGCTATCTTTTTGTCACCAATCCAAACTACTTCATTCGTTTGAAGATTAGTTAATTCCAGATTGACTTGATAGTAAACCACTTTTTTCTTTTTGTGTGAATCGACAATTGAGTTGATTGAACCTTGCAACATAAAATCCGCTCCTTGCTCCAATCCAAATTGCTTCATAGAAGAAGCCGAAGCATTGGTTTGTTGATCCGCTCTTTCTCCTCTTAACTCATCGCGTTTTTTACCTCCTTGAACTAAACGCACGCGTCCAGACTGAATAAATGATTGCTCTACGTCTTTTACGAAAGTTTCAGCATCAATATGCTCATGGCTTTTGTTGTAAACCATTCCGACGATAACTACAGGTTTTTTGTTGTTGTTGTCATCTTGAAAATTACCAATCCAAGCACCGTCTAATACTTGTCTTGTCATTTGTTGCGCAACTTCTCGTGAATCGGAGTTATTCCATCTACCACTTAAATCGATGGTCTCTTCAGTGCTAACACGTGTAACTTGACGACCACATGACGTGATAAATAGACCTGATGTTGCTAAAATTGCAGCTAATGCTATCTTCTTAATTTGCATACTTTTTTTATTATTCATTAATTTTTTCATTAAATTGAGAACCACCAGTTACCTGTTTTAAAGCCAATACGCGGCATCCAATTCCAGTTGCTATAATTTCGATAATAACCGTTGTAACCCGAATTGTAGTTATATCCATAATCGGAATAATAACTGCGTCCATATTTTGCTCGAGCCATACGCTCTTCGTGGCGGTATTGTCGCTTCAGTGCTTTTCGCTCTTGCTTGGCTTCATACCAATCGTACGCTTTATACGTATCTTGGACAGTTTCTCCTAGATTAACCAAAAGTGAATCCTTCTGCATCATGTATTTTTCCATACTAACGCGATAGTTGGGATTTTGGTCAAAAACTGGCGTTTGTGCACTAACTTGATATGTTAACAAGCTACATATCACGAGTCCGAATAACTTTATAACATTTTTCATAGCTTGATTTTTTAAAAATTAAACACTATTTTTTCTAAAGTAAATATAGTACTATTTATTTAATTAACACAGCTCCTGTTCCCATTTTATCTTCAATAAAATGTTCATTTTGACAGAATTCACTCAACTCTTCACGGATAAACGCCAATACAGCATCTTTATTGTTTTCGGGAAAAAGCACGTGTACATTCGCTCCTGCATCTAATGTAAAGCAAACGGGGATTTCTGTTTTAGCGCGAAAAGCCCAAATTTTTTCAATAATTTGAAGGGTATTGGGTTTCATCAATATAAAGTAAGGCATCGAGGTCATCATCATCGCATGTAAGGTCAATGCTTCACTTTCAACCAACGCGACAAATTGGTTTAAATCTCCTGTTTGAAGGATGTCTTTCAATCGACTAAGATTTTGATGGGCTTGTTTAAAACGCTCCTGTGCAAAAGGATGGTCGTGCATCAAATCGTGTCCTACTGTACTAGACACTTGTTTTTCTCCCTTATCGACCAACAAAATTACATCTTGATAATTTTTGAAATGGTTGTGTATGTCAAAAGGTGCTTCAATACCAAATAAATCCGAGCTGCCTTTTACATCCGCTTGCACGCCCCAAACAACAACGCTTCCAACAACACTTCTACAGGCACTACCCGAACCTAAACGCGCTAAAAAAGAAGCCTTTTCTAAAAAAAAGGCCTGCGTCATTTCCGCATGCAGTGCTTTTTCTAGCGACATAATATTCATCGCTAAAGCCGCCATTCCAGATGCAGAAGAGGCTATTCCAGAACTGTGTGGAAATGTGTTTTTGGTATCTATAGTAAAATGATAATCCGCGATATAAGGACAATAGTGTAAAATACGCTCAAAGAACTTTTGAATTTTCGGTTTAAACTCCTCTTTGGGCTGTCCTTCAAACAACAAATCAAAAGCAATTCCCTTTTCTTCTTTTTTGAAATAAGATAAAGAAGTGATCGTTTTACAGTTACTCAACGTAAAACTCAACGAAGGGTTTGCGGGAATCTGTTGTTCTTTTTTCCCCCAATACTTCACTAGTGCAATATTACTCGGAGCACTCCATGTAAATGTACCTTGTTGAATCGTTTGTTCATTCGTTGTGGTACTTCCCTCGAAAATAAAATCAGTTGCGCTTGTCATTCCTTTCTAAATTTTGACAAAAATACTACCTTTTTATTAGATACAAGCGTTTCCTTTCTGTCCTTTCGAAACTTACCATACGCAATCATTTCACCACTTTTATTAAACTATTTCTACACTTCAGGTCATTTTATTGCAAAAAAATCAGGTTATAATTGTTTATTATAAAAACATATTTTATATTAGCTTAACACCGAACCCACAAACTCATAACATTATGGTAAGATTACACCTTACGACGATCTCTCAAAAGACACAGAGGGATCCAGAGCCTATTTTGATTTATTCAGATGACTGCTTAGTCAAAGAACTAGAAGATACAACCTCATCCACTTTAGTTTTAGACAGCAAAAGCTCCAACGTTCTCATTATGTACGGGCAGACGCAATACAAAATCTCATTAGCTCAGCTCAAAGCAATCAAACAAACGACATTACACTTAACAGCAGATGTATCTATACAGGTTCG